>JBAQGP010000500.1:0-10681 GCA_049287845.1 Solirubrobacteraceae bacterium
AGCTCGCCAGAGCCGTACAGACTGCCTGCGGACGCACAAAGGCGCCCCGTCACGTTCCACGACCGATGCTGCACCTGATGGCCAGCACGGTGGGCCGCATCAAGCCTCAGCTGGGCCGCCAAGCTCGCGCGGCACTCACCATGGACCACACGGACCTCACCTTCGACGCCACGCCGCTTCACAGGCTCTACCCCGAGCTTCCTTTCACCGCGGCCGCCGAGGTGCTCGCCGGCCTCCACCCACAGCACTGACGCCCGAAGGGCACCTACAGCAATCCGCGAGCTTGGGAGGACTCGGCAAGATAGGCCAAGCCTCACTCGCCGGCGTCCGCGGGGGCGCCCTCTGACGCCAGCCGCTGATTCTTAAACCGGGCGTCGTCGGTCACTTCACGCCCGAACCAGGCCGGCGGCTCGAAAGCATCAGCCGCCTCCTCGGTGCCGAACTCCACCTCCGCGACCGACAACCCGGTGAGCGCACCCGAATAGACATCCACCTCGATGTTCAAGCCCTCGCCCGCGGCCATCACGTGGCGCGTCTTCTCGAGCCGCCGACCCTCGGTAAGCGGCCACAGACGAGCGAAACGCTCGCCATCGATCCCGAACTCCTCCTCCGTGCGGCTCCGCCCCCCTCCGCCCTTGACTGTGAGCACCGCATCGCCGTCACGCCGCCGGACCCGCACCTCTGTGCCATCGCCACCGATCGCGAGATACCCCTGCTCGATACGCGTCGCCGGCCATCGCTCGAGACCCTGCGGAAGCTCCGGCACGAGGAACTTTCGCTCAATCTCCACAATCGCATCAAACCACACCGCCAGAGCAGGGCTGCGATTCCAGCAGATACCTGACTGAGCACCACCTCTCGGCGCTGGCCCCCCCGTGTCACCGCGCGACCAGGACAACGACCACGATGATGAGCAGCAGGGCGAATCCGGCACCTGCCCACGGCCAAGGTTGGCGCCAGAACTCGGGCTTGGCGCGATCGCGGGTGTAGCGGCCTTCTGGCGGCTCCCCGACCCAATCGTCGTCGTCGTCCCAGGGCATCGACGCAGTCAGCCTACCGCCGCGCCTCAGCCACCACCACCGGGCAGGTCCTGCTCATCCAGTGCGCGGTAGCTGCCGCTCCATCCGGACCGGCAGTCTTGAAGTCCCTCCATCGGCGTGAGATCGAACTCCTGCGGGCGATCCGTAGGCTTGTGGCATGGCCGCCTCGGTTATCGACCTGAGCGTCCCTCCGCTCGACGAGCTGCAGCGACGGCGTAGCGAAAAGTGGTCATTGTTCGGACCCGACGTGCTGAGCTTGACGGTCGCCGAGATGGATTTCCCTGTTCTGAGAGAGGTCCGTGATGCCGTCACGGTGACGATCGAGCGCAGTGACCTGGGCTATGGCGTTCCCGCATCGCGCAGCCTGCGGGAGGCCCTCGCTGCGTTCGCCGAGCGCCGCCTGCACTGGCAGCTTGATCCCGACCAGGTGACGGTCGTGCCAGACGTCATGCTGGGCATCGTCGAGTTGTGTCGACGGATCGCTGGGCCCCATGGCGCGGTCGGGTTCGCGACGCCGGCCTACCCGCCGTTCTTTCGCGAGCCCGCACTCTCAGGCCTGTCCGTCGTCCCCGTTGGTCTGACCGCAGAGGGCTCAATCAATCTCGATGAGCTTGACGCGGCGCTGCGGCAGGGGATCCGGGCGTTTGTTCTGTCAAACCCTCACAACCCGACTGGACGGGTGCTGCCGCGTTCAGAGCTGGCCGCGGTCGCTGAGCGTTGCGCGGAACGCGAGGTATGGGTCCTGGCTGACGAGATCCATGCGCCGCTCGTGCTGCCCGGAGCACAGCACCTCCCCTGGCTCGCTGTGTCTGATGCGGCCCGTCGCTGGGGCGTCGCGCTGACGTCCGCGTCAAAGGCGTTTAACCTCGCCGCGCTCAAGACTGCGTTCATCGTGACCGCCGATCCCGCGAGCCGGACGATCGTCGAGCAGCTCGGCCCTCAGCACGATCACGCAAGCCTGCTGGGCGAGGTCGCAGCCGAGGTCGCGTTTCAGGCGGGCGACGCGTGGCTGGACGCGGTCATCGACCAGCTCGCCCGCAATCGCGAACAGCTCGCCACCGACCTTGCCGAACGGCTGCCGGCCGTGCGCTGGCGCTTACCGGAGGCGACCTACCTCGCCTGGCTTGACTGTCACGGCCTGGGCCTCACCGGCGAGCCGGCCGACGTGTTCCTCGAGCGCGGTCGGGTCGCGCTCAGTCCCGGCTTGAACTACGGGGCGCCCGGAGCGGGACATGCGCGGCTGAACTTCGCGACGGCCCCGCAGCACCTGACCGAAGCTGTCAATCGGATGACGACTGCGCTGCGCAAGTAACCCGCCCGGCTTCCGCTCCGGCCGCCGCAGCGACACCATGCGCCCCGCTGCTGCTTTCCATGCAACGGGGCCGCCGCCGGCCCGAATCGGGGCCGCGGCTCGTGGACGGCGAGCGGTGCGATTGTCCGCGATCCGCAGCTCGGAGTGCGGAGCCTTATGATGGCCATATGGATCTCGGCGAGCGGGTTTCCTACCAAGTGGTCGCTCCGGGTACGCCGGTCTACAGCGCTGACGGCGACGAGATCGGGAAAGTGGCTCATGTCTTGGCGGCCGAGGACGAGGATGTGTTCGACGGGATCGTGATCGGCGAGCACGCCTGGGGCAACGAGCATCGCTTCGCTGATGCTGACGATGTCGGAGAGATCTACGCACGGGGCGTCATGCTCAAGCTGCCGCGAAGCGCGTGCGAGCAGTTGCCACGGCCGTCGGCCAATCCGGCAGTAATGCGCGACGATCCTGCCGAGACGAAGGCGGAGTATCGGCGCCAGAAGCTCTCGCGCGCCTGGGACCTGATTTCAGGCAACTACTGAAGACGTGCGGCAACCGAACCCGCCAAGGGGTTCGAGGAGGTTCAGTTATGCTAGGGGCCGAGCGGTGACCCGGGGTGTCCGGGCGACGCCGCCGGCAGCCGGAGCCGAATGACCAGAACACAGCCGAACGCCTCCGGCGACAGCCAGCCTCGCCGGACTCGGCACCGCGCAGGAAGCGCTGGCGCCTCGGGTGATGGTCGCGCTGACGTGGACGGCGGGCGAGCCGACCTGGCAGGTGGGCGCGGAGTCGAAGACAAGCACAACGAGCTGGACCTCCTACTCACCACCCTGCCGCGGCGTACCTCCTACCTTTCCCGGGTGCTGTACCGAACCCGGGGAAGCTCCCTTCCGCGCGGGATGCGCAGTGTCGTCTTCACGCTCGCGTTCGGACCGATGAGGATCTCGGAGATCGCGTGGGAGGAGGGGATCGGGCAACCCGCCGCGACCAGGATGGTCGCGCGCCTTGAGACTCTCGGCCTCGTGCGTCGTGAGCGCATCCAAGCCGACCGACGGATCGTGATGGTTGCTCTCACGGACAGCGGGCGCGAGGAGCTCGAGGCCCTGCGCGAGCAGTCCCGGGGGTTGCTGCGAGAGGCGCTGCGCGGCCGCTCCGCATCCGAGATGCGCCGGCTCAAGGCGGCGTCAGAGGCGCTGGCACTGCTGACCGACTGGGTCTTGGAGCAGGAAAGTGCCGTGTACGGCACGGCGAAGCGGGCCCAGCCGGACGCTGCAGCCAACGGCAGCGCGAAACGAACGGCGGCAAAGCGGCGTTAGTGCACGAACGCCGCGGCGTCGAGCGCCAGCACGCGGCGCGCGTTGCGCTCGTAGATCATTCGCTTGAGCTCCTCGTCGGTGACCACCGTCTCGACGTCCTCGATTGTCTCGGGCGCGAAGCTGACGCTGAAGCCGAAGTCCGTGCCGAACAGAACGTGCTCGGGCCCGAAGAACTCGAGCGCGGCGGCGAGAGCGATCGGGTTGCCGAAGTTGGCCGTGTCAGCATAGAAGCGCTTCAAGCTCTCTAGCGGCCCCAGCTTCAGGCGGTCCGCCACGGCGTCGTTGTCGGGCGTGCGCTGAAGCGTCTTCAGGCGACCGGCGAGCATTGGCACGGTGCCGCCGCTGTGGTGGACGATGATCTTGAGGTCAGGCCAGCGCTCCATGTATCCAGCGAACGCGAGCCGGCACATGGTCACCGTTGTGTCGGTCGGCCAGCCGGCTCTCGCGTAGAGACCGAACTTCGACTCCTTCTCGGTGAGCGGGAAGTCCGGCCACAGCACCGTGCGATTCGGATGAATCCAGATCGGTCGCCCGAGATCCGCCATCAACTCGAAGAAGGGTTCGTAATCGGGATGGTCAAGGCAGCGGCCCTGCATTGAGGTGAACACCTGCACGCCAAGTGCACCGTCACTGATCGCGTCTGAGATGGCATCGAGCCCGCGCTGCCCGTCCTGGACTGCCGCCTGCGCCACCCAGCCGACGAAGCGGTCGGGGTGGGATGCCACCAGGCCGGCCAGCTCCTCGTTCCCCGTCCTCGCAAGCTCGCGTGCGACGTCGGGGGCCTCGTGCTCCACCGACGTGTGCGCCATCACCAGCACCTGCCGGTAGTCATCGCCGAGCGCGTCCATTAGCTGGAAGCGAGCGTCGAGATCGCACAACGTCGGGTCCAGTCCCATCATCCGCTCGTACTCGGCGGCGCTGTTGTCGCCGCGCGCGCGCAACAGGTCGAACACGCGCTCTGCGTATCGCGGCGGCAGGACATGCGCGAAAGCGTCGATCTTCATCGCTCTCCTCACTCTGACGGTCGGTTCGCACGGTGGGTCGAACTTGGAAGAGAACATTACAGAGGGCATGGAACTCTTGCAACGAACCTGCCGTCGGATGTAAGCTGCCGGGCGATGAAGATAGATGCCTTTTGTCATATAATTCCCAAGCCATACCTCGACCGGATCGAGTCGCTGGCACCCAACGAGCAGTCTCGTGGGATCCGCCACCGGAGCACCGCAGTCCCGGCGATGATCGACCTCGACGTGCGCTTCCGGCAGTTGGAGGAGTTCGGCGACGACTACCGGCAGGTGATCAGCATCCCCGCGCCCCCCTTGGAGGACCTCGGGCCGCCTGAGGTCTCGCGCCAGCTCGCGCGGGTAGGCAACGAGGCGCTCGCCGACCTCGTCGGCCGTCACCCCGAGCGCTTCGCCGGGTTCGTTGCCTGCATGCCGATGAACGACGTTGAGGGCACCCTCGCCGAGATCGACTACGCCTGCGGTGAGCTGGGCGCGCTCGGCATCCAGATCTACACCCACGTGAACGGGCATGCGCTGGACCAGGAGCGCTTCGAGCCGATCTGGAGTCGGATGGCCGACCTGGACAAGACGATCTGGGTGCACCCGTCGCGGAGCTCCGCCTGGTCTGACTACCCGACCGAGGAACGCTCGAAGTACGAGCTGTGGTGGGTCTTCGGGTGGGAGTACGACACCGCCATCTTCATGGGGCGGATTGTGATGTCGGGGGTTCTGGAGCGTCACCCGACGATCAAGTTCCTGATCCATCACGGCGGCAGCATGGTGCCGCATTTCGCGGGGCGCATCGGGCCCGGGCTGGACCAGCTCGGGGCTCGGACGCCGCCCGACCAGCGGCAGGACATCGAGACCTACCCGCTGTCCAAGCGACCGCTGGAATACTTCAAGCAGTTCTACGTCGACACCGCGCTGTTCGGCACCGCGCACGCGATCCGCTGCTCGTTGGCGTTCTTCGGCGTGGCGCACATGCTATTCGCCTCTGATTCGCCCTTCGACCCCGAGAAGGGGCCCGGCTACATCCGGGCCACGATCGCGAATCTGGAGGAGCTCGAGCTCACCGGCGACGAGCGGGCGGCGATCTACGAGCACAACGCCCGGCGGATCATCGGTGTCGATCCCGGGCGGTGACGGGCGGGCCTGGCGGCCCGGGATTGTTTTACGTTAGGCATGGACTCGACCCCAAGATCGGGATATATTGCCGACGACCGAGGAGAGCCACAGCTCAATGTCAACGACCGTTCTGCTGCACTCGATCGGCTTCGGACTCACGACAGCCGCCGTGGTGGCGATCGGGGCGATGGGATTCACCCTGCAGCTCGGGGTCACCAACGTTCTGAACCTCTCCTTCGGCAACGTGATGACGATCGGGGCGTTCGCAGCGCTGATCGTCGAGCGCTGGCATCTCGGGCTGCTCGCGACGATCATCGCGGCGCCGCTCGCCGGTGCGGTGGTCACGATCGTCCTTGCGCGCACCCTGTTCGCGATGTATGCGCGGCGGCGGGGGGGAGCCTTCGATCTGCTGATGGTCACCCTGGCGGTCGGGCTGATCCTTCAGTACGGGATCGACGCGCTCGCACACCTTCAGGTGTTCCAGTTTTCGTTCCCCTCGGGCGCCACTGTGAATGTGGGGCCGTTCGTGTTCACCATCCTGTCGCTGGCACTGATCGGATTCGCGGCGATCGTGCTGACCGCGCTGCTGGCGGCCCTGCACCTGACGAGGATGGGCAAGGCGCTGCGAGCGCTGTCGGTCGACCCGAAGCTTGCCAGGGCCTGCGGCGTGCCGATGAGGCGGATCGTCAATCTGACCTGGATCATGAGCGGCGCGCTCGCCGGGCTGGCGGGCCTCGTCTACGTGACCAACAGCCTGACGGTCAGCGCGGGGTCGGGTCTTGACTTCCTCGTCCTCGTGATCGCGGCGTCGATGCTGGGCGGAGCCGGCTCCCCGGCGGGCGCCGTCCTGGCTGCGCTCGTGGTCGGGATCGCGAGCGAGGTCGTCGCCGCCATCGGCGGGTCGTACTACAGCCAGGCCGCGGGTCTCGCGATCCTGGCGCTGGTCCTGGTGCTGAGGCCGGCGGCTCGCACGCTGAGCGGAACGGGCCGCGACGACGTGACCATCTAGCGACGCGAGCGCGCTCGGGTGTCCTTCTACCTCTCAACCGTAGCCGTCTACTTCGGCGTCGATCTGATGGCCGCATGGGCGCTCAATATGCAGTTCGGCTGGGCGGGGGTTCCGAACTTCGCGTTCATCGTCTTTCAGGCCGCCGGCGCCTACGCCTGCGCCGCGGTGTCACTGGGGCCCGACACCGGCTCCAACGCCTTCCAGCACTACATACTCGGCGCGAACCTGCCGTTCCCACTGCCGCTGCTGGTGGCCGCCGCCGCAGGAGGCGTGGTGTCGATCGTCGTCGGGCTGCTGACACTGCGGCGCCTGAGGCGCGACTACCAAGCCGCCGTGTTCCTGCTCGTCGCCGTGATCGCCAGCGACATCGTGGCCGCGGACGTGCACCTGTTCAACGGCTCCAACGGGCTGGCGGCGATTCCGCAACCGCTCTCTGCCCTGGCCGACTCGATCGGTCAGTCGGGATACCAATGGGTGTACGCGGCGTTCGTCGCGGCGATCTGTGTGAGCGTGCTGGTGCTCGCCCGCAGGCTCGGATCGTCGGGCTGGCAGCGCGCGCTGCGTGCCGGCCGCGACGACGAACCCGCGGCGCGGGCGCTCGGACTCAACCCGGCAGTGCAACGGATGCAGGTGTTCGTCTTCGGAGGGATCGTGGCCGGCCTCAGCGGCGGCGTGCTCGTCCTGTTCATCAGCGCGTGGTCCCCGGGCGCCTGGGGGTACTCGGAGACGTTCGCGATCCTGACCGGGATCATCCTCGGCGGCGTCAGCAACGACTGGGGCGTCCTCCTCGGAACCTTCCTCGTGCAGATCCTGTTTGTGGAGGTCCCCTCGTTCCTGCCGCAGATCGGATATCCCGGCCTGATCGACGCGCTCGTGTGGGTCGTGATCGGGCTCCTGTGGCTGATCGTGCTGTTCGTCCGGCCGAGTGGCATCTGGCCCGAGCAGCGTCACCGCGTGCTCGGCTCTCCGCAGCGAGACGCCGAGCCGAGCGACTGATGACGGCGGCCGCGGCGGCAGAGGACGTGACTCGGACGGCGCGCACGCTTCTGGAGGTGCAGGACGTGAGCGTGCGCTACGGCGGGGTGCAGGCCGTCGCCGGCGCCTCGCTCGTGATCGAGTCGCCGCAGACCGTCGGGCTCATCGGGCCCACCGGGGCAGGTAAGTCGTCGCTCCTGGCCGCGATCGGCGGCCAGGCGGACAGCGCGAGCGGTCGGGTGCTGCTCGCCGGGGAGGATGTCACCCGGCTGCCGCCGCACCAGCGCGCGCGGCTGGGCATCGTCCGGACGTTCCAGACCGCGAGCGTGTTTGACGGCCTCACCGTGTTCGAGAACCTGATCGTGGCGGGAGCAGGAGAGCAGGGGGCCACTTTCCGGGGAGCGCTCCTCGGCGGCGCTCGGAGCCGGGCGCCGGAGGCGGCCGCCCGCGAGCGCGCGGAGGAGGTGCTGAGGGAGTTTGAGATCTGGCCGATCGCCGACCACCTCGGGCGCGAGCTGAGTGGCGGTCAGCGACGGCTGGTCGAGATCGCTCGATGCCTGATGCGTTCGCCGCAGCTGCTGCTCCTCGACGAGCCGATGGTGGGCGTAGCGGCGCATCTCGTGCAGCGGATCGGCGAGCACTGCCAGAGCATCTGCGAGCGCGGGGTCGCGATCGTGATCGTGGAGCACTCGATGGAGGTGATCCGATCGATCTGTGACCGCGTGGTCGTGATGGCCAACGGACGGGTGATCGACGACGGCCCCTACGACAGGGTGATGAGCAGTGGCTCCGTCAAGGACGCGTACCTTGGCTGAGACGCTCCTCCGGGTGAGCTCCGCCTCATGCGGTTACCGCGGGGTGCCGGTCGTACGCAACGTGGACATCTCGGTCGCCGAATCGGAGATCGCCCTGGTGATCGGTCCAAACGGAGCCGGCAAGAGCACCTTCGTCAAAGCCGTGATCGGCGAGCTCCCGCTGCTCGGCGGGCGGATCGAGTTTGACGGCACCGACGTCTCGACCTGGGCGGAGGAGCGCCGCGCGGCGCACGGCATCGGCTACGTGCCTCAGAGCCGAGACGTGTTCCCCACTCTCACCGTCACCGAGAATCTCGAGGTTGGCGGCTATCGGCTGCGCCCCAAGGAGTCCAAGCGCGCGGTCGCCGCGATGTACGAACGGTTCCCACAGCTGGAGCAGCTGCGCCATCGCAAGGCCCGGCAGCTGAGCGGCGGCGAGCGCAAGCTCCTGGCGATCGCGCGCGCGCTGATGGCGGAGCCGAAGGTGCTGATCCTCGACGAACCGACGGCCGGACTGGCACCGAGGATCGCCCACACGGTGCTCGAGGACCTCGTCGTCGGCCTCGCCGGCCTCGGCCGCGGGATCCTCCTGATCGAGCAGCGCGTGGCGCTGGCCGCCCCGATCGCCAGCCACGTCACGGTGCTGGTCGACGGGACCGTTCGCTACGCGGACTCCGGCGAGGAGTTCCGCGCCATCCCCGACGTCAGTGCACTGTTCTTCGGCCCCGGCGCCGCCGCTGCACAAGGCTCGTAGCGGCGGTCCACGGCCGCCAACCAACACGGAAGGAAGAGGAGAGCGATGAGCAGCATCAGGCGCAAGAGACAGCGAGCAGGAGTCGTCGCGTCGATCGCGGCGAGCGTGCTCGCGCTGGGCGGTTGTGGTGGTAGCGGTGGCAGCTCCAAGACGCTCCAGTTCGGGCAGATCGCCGACTTCACGGGCGTGGGCGCCGCCGTGATCTCGTACGGCAACGCGGCGGTCCTCTCGTCCGAGGAGGCGATCAACGCGGGCGGCGGGATCCTCGGGAAGAAGGTCGTCAACGTCCCGATCGACACCAAGAGCGATCCGGCCGACGGGCTCGTGGCCGTCGATCGCGCGCTCGCCACCCATTCGATCGTGGCCGTGAACGGGCCGACGACCGACACCGCGCCCGTGGTCGTGCCAATCCTCCAGCGGCATCACATCATCACGATGTGCCCGTGCGGGAACTCACAATACGACCGCACCTCCAACCCGTACTACTGGCGGATGGTGCCGCCCGACCCGGTCGGCGGCGAGACGATGTCGCTCTACGCCAAGCAACACGGCTACACACGCGTGGCCGCTGTCTTCGGCACCGACTCGGGTTCCCAGGGCGACCTTCCCGGAGTCCTGTTCGGCGTCAAGGCCACCGGTCTCGACCTCGTCGCGAACATCGGGCTGACGCCAGACCAGACGTCCTACCGGAGCCAGGTCGAGCACCTGATCGCGGCCAAGCCGCAGGTGATATTCACCGAGTCAGATGGCCCGACGGCGGCGACGTTCTTCGGCGAGCTCAAGCAGCTCGGGCAGCTGGTCCCGATCTTCGGAACCAACGCGACGCTGCAGACGCCCTACTTGAAGGCGGTCACGTCGGCGATCGGAACGGCGAACCTGTCGCGCTACTACATGGCCGAGGCCAATGCGAGCGCGCGAACCTCGCCGGCTGCCAACCAGTACAACCAGGCCGTCACCAACGTGGCGAGCAAGCTGCCCAAGCCGCTGGCGCAGTGGCTGAACAACTCGTTCGTCGAGGCCAACTACGACGGCTTCATCATGATCGCGCTCGCGATGCAGGCGGCCCACACGACGAATCCCGCCGTCGCCGACAAGTGGATCCCGAAGGTCACCGAGCCCGGGGCCGGCAAGACGGTGGTCTACTCATACGCGCAGGGGGTGGCTGCGCTGAAGGCCGGCAAGCAGATCCAGTACCTCGGTGCGGCGGGGGCGATCAAGTTCGACACCTGGCACAACTCATTCCCCGACCAGGCCATGCAGAAGGTCACGCCGAACGGAGCCCCCCTGTCGTCGGTGACGATTCCGGCATCGGCAGTCCAGAAACTCGCGTAGGAACTGGCGGACCGCGACGCGCGCCGCCCGCC
>JBAQGP010000501.1:0-9651 GCA_049287845.1 Solirubrobacteraceae bacterium
GCCTCGGGCTGTTGGTGACCAGCAACCGCTTCCGCCCGCCGGCGATGCTGGCCAAGATCGCCGCGACCGTCGATGTCGTGTCCGACGGCAGGCTTGACTTCGGCATCGGCGTGGGCTCACGCCCGAACCCTCCCGAAGCCCGGCGCGAGTACCCGGCGCACGGCCTGCCCTACCTTGACTTCGCCGAGGCCGTCGAGAGCCTCGACGAGGCCTGTACGGTCATCCGACGCCTGTGGACCGACACGCGGCCGTTCGACTTCCACGGCACCCACCACCAACTGACCGGCGCGTCCTGCAATCCCAAGCCGATCCAGCATCCGCATCCGCCGATCATGATCGGCGGGCGCACCACCGCGACGCTGCGCGTGGTCGCCAAACACGCCGATCTATGGAACATCCCCGGCAGCGACCTCGCCGATGCCGTTCAGCGAAGCGCTCTTCTGGACCGACTCTGCGCCGAGGTCGGTCGAGAGCCCTCGTCGATCACCCGTTCGATCCACGTGCGAGTTGCGTACGAGGACGCCGACGAGACGCGGGAGGCGATCACAAAGGCCATCCAGGGCGGCTTCCGGCACATCGTCCTCGGGCTCCCAGCTCCGTACCCCGAGAAGGTCGCGCTCTGGATCGCCAGCGAGCTCGTCAACGCGCCGATCTGAGCACCGCAGGCGGCCACACAAGCGGTGGTGGCAGCCGCGGTCCTACGGATGGTAGGACGACGGCGCCGACTCGGGGAGCGCGTGTCCCATCCGTGAAACAGCTAGTAGTCGCGCGCCGCATCAGATCGAGATCCGCTGCTACCTCCGCGATCCGGGTGGCTATCTGATCGAGGTCGGTCAGACGACCCTCGCTAGAGGTTGGCGTCCCACGTCTTGATCACCGGCCGCGGGCGCGGGCATCAGGCTCGCCGCATCGCGCGGGCTCCCATCAGCCTGTTGGCGCACCCGTCATGCTTTGTAAATGAGCGTCCGACGCGTGGTGCCCGATTTTCAGGCTGCAGATCCCGCAGGCAGCGCGGAGTTCTACGCCGAAGTGCTCGGTCTCGAGCCTGTCATGGACCTCGGGTGGATCATGACGTTCGCCGCCCCCGGCAACCCGTCCGGGCAGATCAGCGTGTTGACGGAGGATGCGACCGCGCCAGTGGTGCCGGCCGTATCGGTCGAGGTCGATGATGTCGACGCGGCTTACGCTTCGGCTCAGCGCCTCGGATGCGAGATCGTTCATCCTCTGACTGATGAGTCTTGGGGCGTGCGCCGCTTCTTCGTTCGGGATCCCTCCGGGAACGTCCTGAACATCCTGAGTCACCTGAGCGATTGATCTGACCGCGGATTGGCCGGAGGCTCGGGGCATGAGTGGACGGCCACGTTGACAGCGTCAGTTGAACGATATATGCTGCTTGCATGAGCAAGCGAACGATGCAGGAAGCGACATTCCTGATCCTCACCGCCCTGGCCGGAAGCAGCCAGCACGGCTACGGGATCATCACCGACGTCGAGCAGATCTCCAACAGGCGCGTCCGGCTGCGCGCCGGGACCTTGTACACGGCCCTGGAGCGCCTTCGCACAGACGGGCTGATCGACGTCGACCGCGAGGAGATCGTGGACAGTCGGCTGCGCCGCTACTACCACCTCACCCCCACGGGCGCCGAGCAGCTGGCTGAAGAGGCGGCTCGCCTGCGCGCCAATGCGCATGTCGCTATGTCACGGCTGGATCTGAGCGGAGGGATGGCGACATGACCGATTCGACGAACCTCGAGCGACGCTACCGACGGCTGCTGGCGTTCTACCCGAAGGCGTTCCGCCACGAGCGCGAGCAGGAGATCCTCTCAGTCCTGATGGCCGGCGCCGCGCAAGGCCAGCGCCGGCCCAGACTGGCAGAGGCCTTCGATCTGCTCACAAACGCGATCTTCATGCGTGTGCGCCAGACACACCTACCAGGGTCATGGGAATACAGACACGCCCGTCTGATGCTCCCGGTGCGTCTTCTCACTGGCCTCTGGCTTGTGATCCTCACCATGATCCTCTACGGCTATCACCGCGGCGGTCTCTGGGGAGCGCTGCTGGTCCCGTCGGCAACACTGCATTTCTACCTCGCCTACCGCTTGGCAAAGCATCTGGAGCAAGAGCGCAGCCATCCGCCTGGGCAAGCCGCCTAGCGCAAGGGGCGGCTCCTTGCCCCGCCACGCCCTGCTCGGAGCCATGCCGGGTGCACTCAGCGTTGAGAAACTCCTCGAGCAGGTCTGGGACGAGAACGTCGACCCGTTCACGAACACGGTCAAGGTCACCATCGCCAGACTCAGACGCAAGCTCGGAGAGCCTGAGGTCATCCGCACGACCCCCGGCGTCGGCTACCAAATCATCAACGAACCGTGAACGCCCGAGGTCGTACGGAACGATGCTAAAGCGCGTCTCGCTGACGACGCGCGAGAATCTGCTGTCGTTCGCGTGCGGTACGAAGCTTGCGAGCCCGCTGGTGGGCTTGCTCGTTGCGCTGCGCGATCTCTTTACGGACGTCGTCGAAGGCCGCCGCTGCGGTGGACCGTCCCGGTCCTGGTTGTTCGGTCTGCTTGGGCACGGCTGACTCCTCGTCGCTCCGCTAGAAGGACTGGCCACAGGAAGAATGCGAGAGCGCGGCACCCAAGACGTGGAGATGCTAGTCAGACTCTACTCGCCCCGCCGCAACCCCGCGGCGACAGCTGCCCCCGGCCCGGCATCCTCGCCAGGAGTGCCTCGGGTATCGGCGCGCGCCGATGGTAGTGTCGTAGGTGCGCTCAGCGAGCCCTAGGCCCCTCTCGCTTTCCGGGCGACTTCTTCGGTCAGAGGGGCAGAGAGGCGGTTGGCCATGCCCACCGCAACCAAGACACCACCGGCGACCGCGCCGTCACTTCTGAGCCCGGTGTTCGGGCTGGCTCCGACCCCCCCGCCCTCATGGCGCGAGTCCGCCTCGCTGCCGGCACCCCATTCGGAGCACACACGCGTTGGCTGACCGACCACACCCCGAGACGTCCGCTGCCCGCCTGGATGAGCTTCAGGCCCAGGCCCAATACGCACGCCAGCGGTATGACCTCTACAAGGCCAAAGCGTACGGCCCCCGGCTAACGAGTCCCTCGCGCATGCGCGAACTGGAGCGCGAGGCGGCGCGGACCGAAGCCAATCTCCGCTTCGCGAAGGCACAGGCAACGCGTGATGACGCCGCGGACGTGAGCTGACCCTGGAACGCCCGGGGACTGTCCAGCGGGAGCGAGTGTTCGCCGAGTCGATCTCCGCTCCGCGATCAGCTCTCACGCCGGCCGTCGCCGTGCGAGCCCCGCGGATTGGCGGCGGTCAGCCGACGGGTTCGCGGTCTCTGATGATCCGTAGGTTGCTCGTCCGGGCCTGTAGCCGGTCAAACGCAGCCTCGACGTCGGTCGATGGGCGCTCGCTCGACCAGCGCTTACCCACCTGCTGAATCTCGCCTGCGGCCTCCAGCGCACGAAGCCGGTGGAGCGTCCGCTCGCGATTGAGGCCCGCGGCCTTGGCGATCACCGCGACGGAATGCTCGCCGCGGGGCAACTCACGAAGCGCCCTTCTCAGCCGATCCTCTCCGGGCGCAGGCTCCGGCTCGGGTGGTGCAGCCCCCTCCGGCTCCAACGCGGGCGAAGCACCGGCTGGCTCACTAGCTGGCATCGGAGCCACAGCAGCCGCCGGGCGATTGTCCGGCGCCGCCGCACCAGCGGCGGGCACCTGCGGACGAGCCGCATACCGCGCCCGGCACGCAGGGCACATGACCATCGGCTCTTGATCCTCAAGGCGGACAACCTCGAACCTCCGCCAGTGGCGGCCAGAATGGCAGCTTTCGCAACGTCGCCCGGCACGTTCGATCGCGGTCAAGTCCTCAGGGCTCTGCATATGCCCCCCCAAGATAGAAGGTCTGCAACCTCGAGCTGTGATTCCCCTGGGACGCCACCCCTTCGGCGGCGGCCCTGACGGCGCGAGACTGACCGTGTGGGAAGGGGCCGCAGACGGTCAGCCGCCCGAATCGCGTCGGCCGAATGCGTCCGCGATGGCCCGTAGACGGTGGGTTTGCAGACCCTCCAGCTGACTCTCAGCCCGTTGTCTGAGCCCCAGAAGCTCGCCGGCGACGAGCACGGGACGATCGGGGGCCAGCTCGCTCAGGGTGATCCACAGGCCTCGCTTGCCGTAGACGCCGAGGACCAACCCCTCGAGCTCGACGACCCGGCTGAGCGGTGAATAACCGCGCAGCTGCCCGTTGAGCTTGAGGCGGCCCAGCTTCTCGCCGCCCCATGCGGCGGCGGCCTTCAGCCGATCCACGCGAACACCGAGCGCCTTCATGATCGCCAGTAGCGACCGCCGATCCTCGGCGATCTCTTGAGTGAGCCCCCTGAGGAACGGCTCATACGTGGTGCCGCGGTTGCTGGCCGCGGACCGACGCGACAGCTCGCGCCCTACGGTGGCCCCGGCGAGGTGATCGTTGAGATAGATGCCGAGCAGGGCGTCGGGCGGTGGCGGTTCGGGCCCGATGGCTGGCAGAGGGCTCATCACGTTCAGTTGGCTACCCGCCGTCTCCAGGGGTAAGCACCCGGGGGTCCCAACCGGCATGCAACCTCGGCGCTCGCCCGGTTAGAAGCCGTCAGGGCCGCCGCCCAGCGGCCCTGTCGCACCGTGCTGGTGGAGACAGACGACCGGTCCGCCGGCGCCATTCACGCTCTACTGGGTCGGCAGGCTTCGATCGAGTCGCGCTTTGCGGCGCAGATCAGGCGGTAGGCAAGGAAGAAGTGCAGCGCTGCTGTTGGGACCAGCAGCCATGCCCAGTCGCCGGCGTGCCCTGAGCGGTACAGGATGGCCGTCAAGACGAGCAGCCAGAGGCCCACCCCCACGCGCACGGAGGCAACCTGCCGCGGGTGCCACTTCGACACGCGCTCGAGTTCGCGCTTGATTGATTGGTACGCGTCCATGATTCCTGGCGGTCCACGAGCGCGGCACGGCAAAGGTCGCCTCGCAGGCGCACGTTAGCCGAGTGGCCTTGACTTTGCACCGCAAAGCCCCGTAGAGTTTGTGTCGCAAACACAAAATCGGGGAGCGAGCGATGAACGGGATGTCGGACATCGGCAAGACCGAGACTTACGAGGATGAGGGCGGCCTTGACCCCCGTGAAGCAGCGAGGCTGCTGGCCCAGACCCAGCGCCAGGCGCGGCGCGAGTTGGACTTCCGCTCACCGCGGCTCTCGCTGCTCGCGGCGGCGGCGGCGCTGGTGGCCTTCGGATCTGTGTGGCTGTCAGTGCGCGGACAGCATCCTTACAGGTACCCGACCGTCGTGGGTCTGGTGGGCCTGTACGCCGTCATCGCGATCCGGATCGGCTCGGTGCTCTACGCCCATCGCCGCGCCACGACTGGCGTCAGTGGGCGCTCGGTGCGCCAGACCCGATGGGAGGGTGCGGCTTTGGCAGTGGCGTTGGTCACCGTCTACGTAGTCATGGCAGCGCTGGCGAACGCCGGCGCGAGCGACGGGGTCGTCTACGGCGTATATGTCGTCACCGCGACGATGCTCGTCCTCGGCACGTTCGGAGCGGCGCGCTCGGCGGTGCGGGAGGACTGGCGCGAACTTGGCATCTCGATCGCGGTCATGCTCGTCGCCGCCGGGAGCGCCTTCGCAGGACCCCGCGGAGTCTGGCTGAGCAACGGCGTCGGCCTCTGCGTGGTGCTCCTGGGAGACAGCGCCGTCCAGGCCTGGCCGCTGCGCGCGAGTCGATCAGACGCATGACCACTGACGCGCTCGACCCTTTGATCCACGTCCCCGCGCGCCTGCAGATCATGGCCACGCTGGCCGCCCTGCCCGACGGTGACGCGCTGTCCTTCACCCGCCTGCAGGACATGATCGGGCTGACGCCCGGCAACCTGATCACCCACCTACGCAAGCTCGAGGAAGTCGACTACCTCACCAGCGAGAAAACCGGGAGCGGGCCTGCGTCGCGAACTGCCGTGGCGCTCACCAACCGAGGTCGCGCAGCCCTCGACGAATACGCCAAGACGTTGCGGGGCTTACTCAACGGGCTATGAGCCCCGTTCAGGGTCGTGCCGAACCCTCAGCGGGCCGCTCGTAGATCTCCACCTGATGCTTGGCGTTGTGCTCAGACGAGGTGGTGCCAGTAGGTGATGCCAGTGCCGATGCGGGAGAACCCCTCGGCGGAGTAGAGCCGCTGCCCGACTGGGGTTGCGTTGAGCACCGCGACCTCGGCTCCGGCGGCGCGTTAGCGGCCGAGCTGGCGCACGAGGGCACGGCCGAGACCTCGACGTTGAAAGGCGGGCCACACCTCCATGTCATAGATGCCGGCGACAGTGTCCTGGGCAGAGGCCCAGGCACGGCCGGCGAATCGCCCGTTGACTCGCGCGACCGCGTGCCACGCGCAGGCGCCGGGAGGGTGGGCGAGCGAGAGCAGCCGCTGCCCTGCGGGCCCGTATTCCGGAACGTCGGCGGTGATCACGCACCCCTGAGACCGCTCAGCGCACGCCGTTGGGCGCAATCAGACGCCACCGGTACTTCTCGCCGCGGGCGGGGAGCGTCTCGTTTGGTGCGGTGTGATCCAATCTGTCGCTGGGCGTATAGCTTGCAGTGCTCTGCAAGTCGATTGAGGGAGTTCTATGCCTGTGCGGATCGCGGCCGTCGTGGCCGGTTTGTCGCTGATCTTTGCGTCGGCAGCCGTCGCCGATGCGACCTCGCCGTCGACGCTGCGCGTCGACGGGTCGGGGTCGGTGATGGTGACGCCCGACGTGGCTGCGTTGTCGGTGTCGGTGGCTCGGTCGGCTACGAGGTCCGCGGTAGCGCTGTCGACTGCGAACCGGAGGGTCGGGGCGATCGTTGCTGCCGTCCGGGCGGCTGGCGTGCCCAAGGCAGGGATCCAGACGACTTCCATCGATGTGTCCCGCGGGACGGTACGAGTGGGGCCGCGCAAGCACCAGCATCGGGTGAGGCGCTATACGGCGACGGAGTCGCTCTCGATCACCTCGACGTCATCGATCGTCGGACGCGTGATCGACGCCGCCACGCGTGCCGGCGCCGACAGCGTCAACGGGCCGGACTTCTCGTTCTCCGATCCATCCGCCGGAGTGCTGGCCGCGACAAACGCCGCGCTTGCGGACGCCCGCCGGCGTGGCAACGCAGCGGCGGCGTCGCTTGGCTACCGCGTGACAGGCGTGCAATCCGTCGACCTGAACCCGCAATCGACTGTCGTGTCGCCGGGGAGTGCTGGCGGGGCGGCCCCGGGGGCCACCTCCACCCCACCGACTCCGACGAACATCCACCCCGGCGCCGAGGAGGTCGACGCAACGGTCGCCATCGTCTACACGATCGCCCCCGACGTCGCAGCAACGGCGGCTGACTCCGACCCCACAAGATTTGAGCAGTCGCTTTGAGCGTCTGCTAAAACCTGTCAGGTGAAACGAGCCGATGATCGCGGAGACGGGCTCACCAGGTCAGCGGCCGGGTCGGCCGGGCTGACGGGAACCAAGCTGCAGATCGCCGACGCGGCACTGGAGACGCTGAAATCAGTGGGCTTCGCCGGCGCCAGTGCGCGAGCGATCGCGCACCAGGGTGGGTTCAACCAGGCGTTGATCTTCTACCACTTCGGGAGCGTGCAGACGGCGCTGCTGGCGGCGTTTGACCTGATCAGCGATCGACGAATGCAGGAGTACGGACCGCAGCTGGAGGCGGCGGGCTCGGCACCGCAGTTGGCTCGACTGGCCCGCCAGATCTATGACGATGACCTTCAACGCGGCTATGTCACGGCCTTGGGGGAGATGGTTGCCGGTGGAGTGTCTGATCCGGTGCTTGGAGCGGAGGTGGCGGCGCGGGTCGACCCGTGGATCGAGCTGGTGCAGCGCAAGCTCTGTGAACTGCTGGAGGGCTCGGCGCTGCTGTCGGTGGTCGTTCCGCGTGACCTGGCGTTCGCGATTGTCGCCTCGTATTTCGGGGTCAACATGCTCAGCCACCTGCAGCAGAACCGCTCCCGGGCGGACTCGTTGCTGGATCTCGCCGCGCGCGTCGCGGATCTGGCCGACGGCGTACTGACCACGCCCGAAAGGACATCGTCCTGACCGCCACCGACCTGGTAACGGGCGCGTTTAGCTACTCCGGTAGCCACATCGCGCAACGACTGCTGGACGCGGGACGGCAGGTGAGGACGTTGACGTCTCACCCCGGTCGTCAGCATCTCCTGCAGGGACACGTTCAAACGCTGGCTTATCGGTTTGATGATCCGGTGGCGTTGGCCCGCAGCCTGGAGGGTGTGAGCACGCTGTACAACACCTACTGGGTCCGCTTTGACCGGGGGCAGACGACGTTCGCCAATGCGGTCGAGCACTCACGGATGCTGTTCTCCGCCGCTCACCGCGCCGGTGTTGAGCGGATCGTCCACGTCAGCATCACCAACCCCTCTATCGATTCCCGGTTGCCCTACTTCCGCGGCAAGGCGCTCGTGGAGTTCGCCCTCGCGCGAACCGGAACGCCCTACGCGATCGTCAGGCCAACCTGGCTGTTCGGCGGGCAACGCGATGTCCTGGTCAACAACATCGCCTGGATTTTGCGCCGCCTCCCCGTGTTTGCCCTGCCCGGCAAGGGGGCCTATCCCGTCCAGCCGGTACACGTCGACGATCTGGCCCGGATCTGCGTGGAAGCTGCCACGGTCGACGACGACCTGGTGATCGATGCCGCCGGCCCAGAACAGATGCCGTTCGCGACCCTCGTCGCGCTCATACAGGCCGCGGTGGACAACCACGGTCCGGTCATCCCGCTGCCGCCCGTCCTGATGGCCGCCGTCGCGCGCGTTGTCGGGCTGCTGCTCGGCGACGTGGTGCTCACCCGCGATGAGATCACCGGGCTGACCAGCGGGCTGCTCGTCTCTCAAGACCCACCACGGGGGCAGATCGCCTTCAGCCACTGGCTTGAACAGCATGCACTTTCGATCGGCAGCTCCTACGCCAGCGAATTGGACCGGCACTTCGCGACCTGACCATGAGACTGGCCTTCCGGTAGAGCCGCCTCAAACGAGGTTGGCTCCCATCCACGTGGCGCCGTGACGGAGCAGGTCGACGGCGTCGATCAGCTCGCTACGCGCGCTCCCGACCGTTCCTTGGCTTGCCTGTCCGCCCGCCAGGTAGTCGTGCAGGATCACCGCAAAATAGTCGTCTCCATCACGGGCGACGATGCCGTCGCTGTCGTCAAGACAGGACACGCTCCTGATCTCCGGCGAGCCGGACGCAGCCAACACTTTGTGGTGACGGAGGACCCGACGCTTGTCTGGCAATTCCACCAGGTACTCGGCCAGGTGCAGCAGCGTGACCGTGTCCTGATCAGCGCCGATCCTCAGGATCTTGCCAGCCTCTCGCACGAATCGATCCAGCACAGAGCCCGGTCCGTAGTAGTCGTCCCACGGCAGGGGCGCTGCCAGCAGTTGCCGCGCGAGATAGCCTCGCGCGCCAAACCGTGCATCGGGATGATCGCTGACCACCGTCCCGCAGAGACTGCGGAACACCTCCGCCAGTACCCCGACATCGGGATCAGCAGGGGTTCTCAGCGCGTCGAACGCCGGTGCGTCGTCCAACAGCGCGATCCGCTCGGACTCCGGTCGCTTGTTGACCCAGGCGTAGTCGTCACGGGCCC
>JBAQGP010000502.1:0-3849 GCA_049287845.1 Solirubrobacteraceae bacterium
GAAGCCGGGAGGGCGGCCGCTGAAGCGTCAGCGCTCGCCGATGAGCGCCAGGGGGATACCGACGGCGAACCCGGCCACGATGCCGACCCCGGTCGACACCCAGCTGGCCCACGCGTCGGCCAGCGGCATGAGCGCGACCGCCACGGCAATCACGGCGGCGCCGATGAGGTCGCCGTCGACCTCATCGCCGGAGCGCAGCGTGAGCAGGTCCGGCACCGCCCACGCGCAGACGAGCGCCAGGGCCCCGCCCTGGGCGCCGAGCAGGATCGCGTTGGGATCGATCGCGGTGGTGGCGGCCAGGCCACCTACGCCGCCGATGATGAACAGGGCGAGCACCGGGAACGGACCGTGCCGCCGTTCGAGCAGCCAGCCGAAGAGACCTACCGTGCCCAGGGTGATCATGGCGTAGCCGACGTTGTCGTAGGTGAAGGCGGCGGTGAACAGGCGCCACCACTGCGATCCGGGCTGGCCGGTGACGATGAGATCGTCCGCGCCCAGGCTGGTGCGCCACAGCAGGCATCCGACCAGCCCGGCCACGACGAGCACGATCGTGGCGTACGGGCGGGTGTCTCCGCGGATGCCCGGAATCTCGTCGCGTCGCAGGCGGGTGAGCAGCGGCGGCGGCTGGCGGCGCGCCTTTCGCTCGGCGACGCGCTGGTCACGGTCGAGCTTGGGGGCCCGCTTGCGCAACCGGTTGCCGCAGTACGGGCACTCGGTGATGTAGGGGCTGACCTCCGATCCACAGCTCTTGCAGATCACGAAGAGGTCTTGTCCGCCGGTGCTCACGATCCGATTGTAGAACCGCTCCGGCTCCGCCCGAGGCGCTTCTTGTCACCCCCGCGTCGGGGGTTCACCTCAGACGACGGTGGCGGCCACGATCTCTGCCATCACCTCGCGCAGATCGTGGTTGGCCTCGTAGACGACGACCTGCCGGGCGGCCCCGTTGCCGCGGGCCAGAAGGTCCTCGACGGCCTCCAGTTCAGACAGCGAGCCGAGGTCGGCGCAGTGCTCGCGCATGCGGTCCAGGAGCCGCCGCGCCAGCACCCGCGTGGGCACCCGATCGGAGCTGGGTAGGTCGACGAGCTCGCCCTCCAGGCCGTGACGAGCGGCCAGCCACTTGTTCTCGTCGAGCATCTCGAACGGGTAGGGCGAGAGCTTGCGGCCGGCGTCGTAGTGCTCGGCGAGCTCGCGCACCATCGCCTGGACCAGCGCGGCAAGCCCCAGCGAATGCTCGATGTGGGTCTGGGAGTCCATCACCCGGATCTCGACGGTCCCGAACATCGGGTGGGGGCGCACGTCGTGCCACAGGTAGGTGTAGTCCTCGATGACCCCGGCCCGGACCATGAACTCGATCCGCCGCTCGTAGTCCGCCCAGTCCTCGTAGTAGGGCGGGATCCCGACGCGCGGGAAGGCGCGGAAGATGGGCGTTCGCGTCGAGGCCAGCCCGGTGGTGCTTGCGCGCCAGAAGGGCGAGTTCGCCGACAGCCCCAGCAGCACCGGCACATGAACGCACATGCCGTTGGCGACGTGGATGGCCTTGTCGGGGTCATCGAGACCGACGTGGACGTGCATGCCGAAGATGAGCTCCTGGCGGGCGACGAAACGCAGGGCCGAGATGAGGTCGCGGTACCGCGGCCGGGCGACGATCCGCTGGTCCTCCCACATCGCGAACGGATGGGTGCCGGCGGAGCCGATGGCCAGATCCTTGCCGGCTGCGGTCTCGACCACCTGGCGGCGCAGCGCCCGTAGCTGCCGGCCGGCCTCGGGCACGCCGTCGCAGGGATCGGTGGAGATCTCCAGGACGGACTCCATCAACTCCGGCTTGATGTCGCCCACCGGCGCAGACTCGAGCATCGCCTCGATCGCGTTGACGAGCTCATACGACTGGGCGTCGAGGATCATGAGCTCTTCCTCGATCCCGATGGAGTATGCGTGTCCGGCAAAGCGGTGCTCCACAGGCGGCGAAGCCTAACGTCGAGACCGGTGGATCGTCCCTAGACTCAGTGATGGAGTTCAAAAACGTGACGAAAAGGGCGGATTGCCATGGCGCTCGGCTACGACGGGAAGCTGTACATCCTCGCGTTCGACCATCGCGGGTCGTTCCAGAAAAAGATGTTCGGGATCGACGGCGACCCCACCCCCGAGCAGACGGCGACCATCGCGGACGCCAAGCACCTCATCTACGAGGGCATGGAGGTGGCGGTCAAGCGCGGCCTCGACGCCGCTGCCACCGGAGTGCTGGTGGACGAGCAGTTCGGTGGCGACATCCCGGCCGAGGCGCGTGCCGAGGGGCTGAAGCTCTCCATGCCGGTCGAGAAGTCCGGGCAGAACGAGTTCGACTTCCAGTATGGGGCCGACTTCGGCGCCCACATCGAGCGGTTCAACCCCGACTTCTCCAAGGTGCTCGTCCGCTACAACCCCGACGATCCCGACACCGAGATGAACCAGCGCCAGCTCGAGCGGCTCAAGGAGCTTGCCGACTGGCTGCACGCCCACGACCGCAAGTTCCTCTTCGAGCTGCTGGTGCCGGCCACCGACGAGCAGCTGGAGTCGGTGGGAGGCTCCGCGGACCGCTATGACGCCGAACTGCGTGCGGAGCTGATGCGCCGCGCCATCGAGGACTGCCAGAAGTTCGGCATCGAGGTCGACGTGTGGAAGATCGAGGGGGTCGACGAGCAGTCAGACGCCGCCATGCTGGCCGAGCAGGCCCGCTCGGGCGAAGGCCGCGCGGGCGTGACCTGCGTGCTGCTGGGCCGCGGTGCCTCGACCGACAAGGTCGAGGAGTGGCTGCGCGCGGCGTCGCCCGTCGAGGGCTTCATCGGCTTCGCCATCGGGCGATCGATCTGGTGGGACGCCCTGAAGGGCTTCTTGGACAAGGAGCTCGACCGTGAGGCCGCGGCGGCCAAGATCGCGGATAACTACCTGCATTTCGTCAATGTTTACGAAAAGCAGCACGTCGCCTAGGGCGGGTTGACGAGGCGGGGCGTGTGCCCGCGCGCCCCCCGCGGTCGCACCAATTGGTAGGCTCGCCCCGATGGCGATGAAGATGCGCCAGAGCCTTGCGCAGCTCGAGCAGGAGTTCCGGCACGAGACGCAACTGGACCGCAGCCGGCGCGAAACGCTCCGGCGTCAGGCCGTGCGCCGCTCACGGGTGCGAACGCACGTCCGCCGGCGCAAGCGCAGCTCCGTGCGCTACTGGGTACTCATCCTCTCGCTGATCGCGACGGCATTGATCGTCACCGCTGCGATGTTCGAGACGCTGTACTACCTGCTGGGCTGACCGCCCGCCCCTGCGGGCTGACCGCCGCCCCTGCCGGGCGGACCGGCCCTGCTTCGCTGTGCCGGCGGCGGCAACACACCGAGCTCGTCAGCGCTCGGCTCGCCGGCAGCAGCGAACCCGGCCACCACCCTAAGTATCCGCTGCGTCCCCCAGGCTCCGCAAGGCCGCATCGACCTCTTCGCGCGCGCCCTTCTGGCCTTCCGCGCCCTCCTCCTGAATCTCGATGTAGACCTCCTTGCGGAACACCGGGATGTCACGAGGGGCTTGGATTCCGATCCGTACCTTCTCACCCATGATCGCCAGAACCGACACCTCGATGTCGTCGCCGATCATGATGCTCTGGTTGGACTTGCGGGTGAGTACCAACATAGTCGCCTCCCTGCATTGGCCGCTAAAAACAGGAGCGTCATGCCCACGCGCAGCGCGACGCCTGCCCTCGATCGAGCATAGCGGTAACGGTTTTCAAAGTTCAAGCAGGCAGAAGCTTTTGCACGGGTAGCGGGGGGCCTGCGCGGCCGGCCGCACAGCCGCCCCACCGGCCCGACGATTCACACGCCGAGGCCTCGGCC
>JBAQGP010000503.1:0-1803 GCA_049287845.1 Solirubrobacteraceae bacterium
GAGCTCGCTGCTGCCGTGGTACGTCGCCTGGCTGCTGCCGCTGGCCGCCCTGGGCCGCGATCGCCGTCTGGCCACCACCGCAATCGTTCTCACCGGCGTTGTCCAGGGCATCACGCTGCTGGGCTACATCCCGCACGGGTTCCTGTAACGGCGTGGGGCACCGAGCCGTACGATGCAGCGATGAGTGACGCGCCGAGAATCTTCGACGGCGAGCCTCGTGAGCTGTCGCTGGTCAGCGTCGTGGCGCCTGTTTACAACGAGGACGCGACGATCGGCGAGTTCTACGCGCGCGTCTGCGCAGCTCTGGACACGCTGCCCTTCGAGCTCGTCCTGGTCGACGACGGGTCCGCGGACGGCACGCCCATGAAGCTCGAGGCTCTGGCCGCCAACGACCCCCGGGTGCGGGTCGTCTACCTGTCCCGCAACTTCGGGCACCAGACGGCGCTCACCGCCGGCCTGGACCACGCGCGCGGTGACGCCGTCGTCATGCTCGACGCCGATCTGCAGGACCCACCCGAGATCATCACGACGATGCTCGACCACTGGCGGGCGGGGTGCGACGTCGTCTACGCCGTCCGCGAACAACGCGACGGTGAGTCGCGCTTCAAGCTGAGCACCGCCCGCTGGTTCTACCGGCTGTTCGACAAGCTCGCGCAGGTCGAGCTCCAGCAGAACTCGGGGGACTTCCGTTTGCTGGACCGCCGGCCGCTCGACGCGCTGCTGTCAATGCGCGAGCGCAACCGCTTCCTGCGCGGGATGACCGTGTGGGTCGGCTACACGCAGGCGGCCGTCCCCTACCACCGCGACTCGCGCTACGCGGGCGAGACCAAGTACACCATCCCGCGCATGCTCCGGTTCTCGCTGGACGCGATCTCGTCGTTCTCGCATCGACCACTCCAGCTGGCAACGCTGCTGGGTTTCCTGATCTCGACGCTGGCCTTCATCGCCATTCCCGTCGTCGTCGTGCTGCGCATCCTCGGCTCCTACCTCCCGGGATTCAGCGCGGTGACGATCCTCATCCTGCTGCTCGGCGGCATCGAGCTGATCGCGATCGGGATCATCGGCGAGTATGTCGGGCGCATCTACGACGAGGTCAAGGGCCGGCCCCTGTACCTCGTCAGGGCGCGGCGCAACATCGCCGACGGCGATATCCAGGGCGGCACCTCCTCGCTGCCACCCGTCCACGCGCTGCCGCCACGCAATGGCGGCGACGAGCCTACCCGCCCGCTGGGCTAGGGCCGACTGACGGATTCGAGCGCCCGTCGGGGTGGCCGCCCGCCGCCCGGCGCAGCTCGCGCACCTCGGCCGGCGCGTGCTCGTCGGCCTCGTCGGCGGCAGCCTCCAGCGCGTTGATCCGGCTCGACAGTCCCCGGATCGCATCGGCCACCGGGTCCGGCAGGTGAATCCAGTCTGTGTCGGGGCCCTCAGGCCGCCGCCCCTCGACGCGGACCGGGTGCCCCGGATTGCCGACGACAGTCGAATTGGGCGGGACGTCATGGATGACGACGCTGTTGGCGCCGATCTTGGCGCCGTGACCGACCGTGATGGGGCCCAGGAGCTTGGCCCCGGAGCCGATGGTGACGTTGTCCTGCACCGTCGGGTGGCGCTTGCCGGTCGCGAAGCCGGTCCCCCCGAGCGTCACGCCCTGGTACATCGTGACGTCGTCGCCGATCTCAGCCGTCTCGCCGATCACGACTCCCATCCCATGGTCGATGAAGAACCCGTTGCCGATCTCGGCGGCCGGGTGGATCTCGATGCCGGTCACTGCTCGCGCCAGCGCCGCGATCAGGCGCTGGAGCAGGG
>JBAQGP010000504.1:0-1549 GCA_049287845.1 Solirubrobacteraceae bacterium
GCCGCCATCCGTGGGCGGCCGCGACACGGGGCGCGGGAACTACGGACTCACCCCCAGGGGTTGACCTCCCCCCTCGCCCGTAGACCGGACCGATGGCCCCGCCAGCGGGCGCCCGTAGCGTGAGGGCGATGAGCCTTGCGGGGGCCCACCCCGCGCTCAACCCGCCCGAGAGGAACCACCGATGCCATCGAACCCACAGAGCAGCCAACCGCTGAAGGTGATCATCGCCGGCGGTGGCGTAGCCGGTCTGGAGAGCGCCTTCGCGCTGCGCGAGCTGGCCGCAGACCAGGTCGCCGTCACGCTGCTCGCACCGGGCCAGGAGTTCATCTACCGGCCGTTGTCGATCGGCGAGCCGTTCAGCTCCAGCTGGGCGCAGCGCTACCAGCTGGGCCCGCTCGCCGCCGCCGCCGGCGCGGCGCTGGTGCGCGACACCGTGAACTCGGTCGACCCCGACCGGCGCACGATCCGCACCGGCAGCGGGGCCGAGATGCCCTACGACGCGCTCATGCTGGGACTCGGAGCGTCGCTGCAGCCCTATTCAGCGCACGCCACCAACGTCGACGACGCGCGGATGGACGAGCTCCTGCATGGGCTCGTCCAGGACATCGAGAGCGGCTACGTCAAGCGGCTGGCGATCGTCATTCCCGGCCCTATGCCATGGCCGTTGCCCGGCTATGAGCTGGCGCTCATGGCCTCTGCGCGCGCCTGGGAAATGCAGAGAGAGCTCGTCGTGACCGTGCTGACGCCCGAGCGGACGCCACTGGGGGTGTTCGGCGCGGCGGCCAGCCAGGCGGTGTCCAGGCTCCTGGCCGACCGGGGGATCGAGGTGGTGACCTCGGCGTATTGCGAGGTGCCGCGTACCGGGCTGGTGGTGGTGCACCCGGGCGGGCGTAGCGTGACCGCCGACCGCGTCGTGGCCTTCCCCCAGCTGGTCGGACGCCAGATCAGTGGGCTGCCGAGCGATGGCGGCGGCTTCATCCCGGTGGACGAATACGGGCGTGTCCGCGGCGTCGACAGGGTGTGGGCCGCCGGGGACGGCACCGACTACCCCGTCAAACAGGGTGGGGTAGCGGCGCAGCTGGCCGACACCGTCGCCCAATCGATCGCCGCGCTGGCGGGCGTCCCAGGCGATGTGCGCCCGTTCTCGCCGATCGTCGAGGGCGTCCTGACGACCGGCGGGACCGGCCGTTACCTGCGGGCGACGCCCGGCGGCCCCGACGGGGAGGGCGAGTCGGTGTTCGCCGAGCTCCCCCACGGTGCCGAGCCGCCCAAGCTCGCCGCTCGCTACCTCGGTCCGCGCCTCAGCGCATGTGTCGCGACCGGCGTCGGATCGATGACCTGAGATCGCGGCGTCCCCTCGCCCCCCGATGAGATTGTCGTCACGCCGACGGGGCCAGCGTCGGCGTGGCCTGCGCATAACAGGCCCGGTGAAAGCATGGGGCGTCCGATCCATACAGCTCCGGCTCGGCCGCCAGCGAGGTGTGCCGGGGGCCGTGGGGCGTCTGGAGCACCATCGGCTCGTAGACGCCGATCACGTCCTCGCAATGGC
>JBAQGP010000505.1:0-9341 GCA_049287845.1 Solirubrobacteraceae bacterium
CGCCCGCCGCGCCGCGCGCCATACCGACAACCGCGCGTCCCGCGGTCATCACGCCGGCGACACCGTAGACGACACCCTTACGAGCGACCTCGCGCACACGAGGGGAGAACAGTGCCGCCGATGCGGCCGCCGCCAGCGCAACCTCGGATTCCATAAAGTCTTCAGCAGCCATTCGGGTCTCCTAGCAATAGATCCGCCGAGCTTGAAACATACCCCGATCACATCCCGCGCACGCACAACGCCGTCCGTATGCAGGCCACGAAAGCATTGCGAGCACGGGCTGTGGGAGACGGAGTAGCCTTGATCGATGGCCGACCCGGAGAGCACACCCAAGCGCCGCGTCCCGGACCCAGAAATGCAGGTCGCAGCGGCCGCGATCGCCGCGGCCATTTCGCCCCCGCTCGGAGTCGTCGTAGCGGCCGGATCCGCATTGCGCTCGCCTCGCGTGCGTCAGACGCTGCGTAAGGGGACCGTCAGCGCACTCGCTAATGCGATGGAACTGGGTGACAGGCTCGCCGCTGCCGCCGCTGCCCGCGCGAAAGAGCCGTCAAGCGAGCCCTCACCAGTGCAAGCGGGTCAAGACCAGGCACCGTCTCAGTCGGCACCTTCGCGCTGAGGACGAGGCCGCACCCGGACAGCAGCGTAATGGCTGAGCCGGGGAGTCGCTGATCACCCGGGCGGTCGACGAGAATGCCCGGGTGCTGCCCTTTCAAGGTCGTTCGGGTCTGCAGAGCCCTGCTCTAAACCTTCAACCCTGGGAGACTGGCCAGATGACCGACATCCGTGAGGGCGCGCGTGCGACTCTCGCCTCGCACGATCCCCAGCGAGAACGTCATCTGGCGATGCTCGAGTTCGGCTCACGCCAGGATTTCAACGATCCGAGCTTCGCCTATCGCCGGCTGTTCTCCGAGCTGCTGGGTACGTTCATGCTCGTGCTCGTCGCTGCCGGCGGCGGGATCCTGCATGCCAAGGGACAGATCAGCCTGTCCGCAGCCGTCGTTGCCCCCGGTCTGATGGTGATGGCCATCATCCTATTCATGGGCGCGGTGTCGGGCGCGCACCTCAATCCCGTCGTGTCGATCGCCTTCGCGTTGCGGGGCGACTTTTCGTGGTCCCGAGTCCCTGGTTACATTGCCGTGCAGCTGATCGGATCGGCACTCGCCGGCGTCTTCCTGCTCGCGGTGTTCGGCAACGTGGCCCACCTCGGCGCGACATTGCCCGGGGCGGGATACTCGGACTGGCAGGCGTTGCTGCTGGAAATCGCACTGACCGCAACGCTGATCAGCGTCATCCTCGGAACCGCATCAGCCGCACAGAACGTCGGCGCGATCGGTGCCCTCGCAGTCGGCGGCTACATCGCTCTCGCCGGTCTTTGGTCGGCCCCGGTAAGCGGGACCTCGATGAACCCCGCTCGTTCCTTTGGCCCCGCCCTCATCAGTGGCGACTGGCACGCTTACTGGGTCTACGTCGCCGGGCCCGTGATCGGAACGGCAATCGCTGTCGGATGCGCGCTGATCCTGCGCGGCCGGGGCGGAGATCCGACCGCTCGCGCCGCAGCGTCCGGAACACTTGCGTCCCGTTCTAAGCAGGGGACTGGCTCGTCATGACCGAACCCACCGTGCACATCAAATGGGCTGCCGAAGTTGCGGACCACGACTACGCCGCAGCCGCGGCGTACCTATCACTCAAGGTCGACGAAGACGCCGTTAGGAAAGCCGTCCAGCGTCTTCGCAAGGCTCCCCTCATTACCCGTCGTGCCAACGACATCCTCCGCGCGGCCGGACTGACCGCAGCACCACTCGATGACCCCGGAGTGATGAAAGATCTGGTCAAGGCGATCGAGGGACGCCGGTTGAGCCCCGTTCTTGTGCTCAGCGGCAAGAAGGGTTCGGACATCGCCGATGGCTTCCATCGCGTCTCGCTCGTGTACCAGCTCAACCCGTTCGCTGAGATACCACTGAAGCTCGGATGAACGAGGCAACGTGGCTGGCCGCGCCGTAACCGTCCGCACGGACCGAAACAGTTGAGCAGCGCACGAACACCGCAAGGCGCGCGAACGATCGTCAGGGTGCGCGCAACGAGCAACAGAACCCGACGGGCCCGCCTGCTCTTCGTTCAACTCGCGTTTGGGGCCAGGATTTCGACGTATCCGTCGGTTCCGTGCACGCGGATCAGCTGCCCGTCTTTGATCAGTTGAGTTGCCTGCTGCACTCCAACGACGGCCGGGAGTCCGTACTCGCGTGCGATGACCGCGCCGTGGGTCATCAGCCCCCCGACCTCGGTCACGAGGCCTTTGATCGCGAGGAACAGGGGTGTCCAGCTGGGGTCGGTGGAGGTGGTGACGAGGATGTCGCCGGCTTCGAGGTCGGCCTGGCCGATGTCTTGGATGACGCGGGCGCGCCCTTCGACGGTTCCGCCGGAGACCGGAAGGCCGATCAGCGCGCCGGTGGGGACATCGTCGCGCCGGTAGGTCCCGGCGATCGCCTCGCCGTCTGAGGTGAGCACGCGAGGCGGGGTGAGCGCTTGGTAGCGCTTGAACTCGTCCTTGCGCTGGCGGATCAGCTGCTGGTCCACTCGACGGGTGCTTGCGACGTCGTGGAGTTCGTGGAAGGTGAGGTAGAAGATGTCTTCTGGGTCACGAAGCACATCGGCCTGCACCAAGCGCTTGGCTTCTTGCTGTAGGGCCCGCTTGTAGACGAAGTAGCGGCTGACGATGCCGTACTTGGGGTACTCGCGGTAGCCGGCGAACGTCCGGACGCGGTCGATCATCTGCTTGACCTCCGCGGCCTTCCGCTCCCCCTCGGGCAAGGACCGCACGCGCTGCAGCAGCTCCTGCTCCTTCTCCCGGGCCGCTTGCTCCCCGTGCTCGAAGCGTCGCGTGGCCTCACCCGGCGCGAAGTTCCTCACGTTGGCCAGGATGAGCGGCACGAGCGTGGTCGGAGTCTCGCTCCATCGCGGCCTGGTGATGTCGATCTCACCGACGCAGCGCATGCCGTACTTCTCGAGGTAGCCCCGGAACGCTTCCTGCGCCTCCCTCCCGCCGGAGAGCTTCGCCAGGTCATCCAAGAAGGCCTCGTTCTTCACGCCCTCGTCCTCGAGGCGTTGCAGGAACGCCACCACCTGCGGACGGGCGCGGATCACGTCCGCGAGGTCCAGCAGCGCCAGCCCCATCTCAGAGGTGACGTTGCCAGGAGCAGACAAGGTCAGCGTATCGGCCGCGTTCTTCTCACCCAGCCATGCCTCAAGCTGCTCATTCAGCCACCACGTGGCCTGCATCCCGGCCATGACTGCCTGAACGGTCAACGGATCGGCGAGCACCCGCTTGTGCTCCTCGAAGGCGTCGAGCAGAAAGCCAAACAGCGCCGGCCCCGACTTCGTCCGGATCTCGCGCTTCAGAGTGGCGAGCGAGGCCTGGTCGCGCTCGATCAGCTCGGAGACGATCGCCGGATCGGTATCGATCTGCGCTGGCGCGCCCCAGACCGGCGTGGTGCCCGTGGCCGGCGATCCGGTGTCGGGAAGCGAGGAAAGGAAGTCGCCGCGTTCGAGGATGGTCTGCAGCGCGTCCCCGATCAGCGGATCTCCTCTCCCCAAGACCTCGATGAGACCGTCCCGGGTCGTCGGCGAAGCCAGTCGCTGGGTGACGTCGACGAACAATCTGCCGCCGGCCTCGTGCATCGGTGCCATGGCCGTCAGCTGCCATACGGAGACACCGAGGGGCCTCATCGCCTCGGTCATCATCTGCCCATGACCCACTGAGACGTACACGTGGTTCGCTTGGTCGGCTGTCTCGGGGATCGGGAACAGCGTCGTGATCGGCCGGCTCTGGACGACCCAGAAGACACCCTCGGTCAGGCACCACTCGATGTCCTGGGGGTGCCCGAAATGCGCTTCGATCCGCCGGCCCAGTTGCACGAGGGCAACGACCTGCCCATCGGTGAGCGCCGGCTCATGCTGTCGCGCCGTCGCGACCGCGACTTCTTCGGTCCCCCCCGTCGGCGCGGCGTGGACCGCGTGCTGCTTGCGGACGACGGCCCTCGCGATGAGCTCACCGCCCCGAACCGTGAAGGTGTCCGCGTTCACCAGGCCGGAGACAAACGCCTCGCCGAGGCCGAAGCTCGCCTCAACCGAGGCGACCTTCCGGCTGGACGTGACGGGGTCGGCCGTGAACATGACGCCGGCAGCCTGCGGGACGACCATCTGCTGTACAACCACGGCCATCTGAACCGCGCGGTGGTCGAGGCCGGTGCGCAGGCGGTAGGTCACGGCCCGCTCGTTGAACAGCGACGCCCAGCACCGGCTCACGTGCTGCAGGATCGACGCGACGCCTCTTACGTTCAGGTATGAGTCGTACTGGCCCGCAAACGACGCGCTCGGCAGGTCCTCCGCGGTCGCGCTGGACCGAACCGCACAGGCCGCGTGCTCGCCGAGCCGGGCCAGCGCACGCGTGATCGACGACGCCACATCCTCAGGGATCGCCATCTCCTCCACGGTCTCACGGATCTCCGCGCTCAGCACGCGGATGGCCTCCCTGTCCTCTGGCTCCAAGCGCGAGAGCCGATCGAGCCGATCATCGAGCGACGCCACCTGCGCCAAGGCCCATTGGAACGCGTCCGTCGTGACGCAGAAACCGGGGGGCACCCGGATGCCCTCGATCCGCGATAGCTCTCCCAGAACCGCGCCCTTGCCGCCCGCGACCGACACATGGGTGTGGTCGATCTCCTGAAAATCCATGGCGTAGCCCATCCGCTCACCTCCTGGAGTTGACAGTGAGTCACCTCCACGTCTGTTCATTGGTTCGATCATGCGGCGGGCGATTATGCGGGACGAATCGACGTCTCATGAGAGCTCTCCCTTTGGTATAAATTGGGAGGTGGGGAGCGGTAGCAGAGCCTCGGCGATCTGCGAGCCTGGCCTCTACCCGGGACCGCGGGCGGGGCGCAGCGCCGGCTCGGCGGCACGACCAGTCGAGCCTGTGGCTCACTCACGCAGTCGCTGAGCGCCGCGAGCGCCTGCATGTCGGATAGAGAGCGACGTGTGGTGATCCGGCGGGCCCAACCGGGCGAGGCGAAGCGTCTCAGCGAGCTCGCGATGCGGTCCAAGGCTCACTGGGGCTACGACGAGCAGTTCCTTGAACGAGTGCGCCCGATCCTCACCTACACCGAGGAGGACGTCCTGACATCGCCCACGTACGTCATGGTGACCGAAAGCGATGCGCCCGCGGGGATGTACCGGATCACGGGCGCCCCGCCACACGGCGAGCTCGAGGACCTTTGGCTTGACCCGCCGTTCATCGGGCGTGGAATGGGCAAGGCACTGCTGGATCACGCTCTCGAGATCGCCGCCGAGCTCGGCTTTGACTCGCTCGTGATCGAAGGCGAGCCCAACGCCGAAGGCTTCTATCTCGCGATGGGCGCGATCCCCATCGGCAGTCGGCGCTCACCATCGGGCCGCACCCTCCCGCTATTGCGCATCACGACCGTCGAGCCTCGCGGACAAGCGCCCGGATGAGCCAATCCCGCTCGGCCGGCAGCATGGCGCCCCAGGAGTCGTGACACGACGTCAGCGCCGCGTGTGCTTCGCGGCAGGAGCATGAAGCCATGCTCTCGGCGGAACGGAAGTGCGGCTACCGCTGGCGCAGGCGACGATGCTTGGATGCCATGAGCCGAGTCGGTAGCCGATCAATCGGTTGACACACTTTTGCCCGCGAGCGCGATTCATCAGTAGTGGGACGCGATCACGCCAACGCAACAGACGCAGAACTGATCGGCGCAGGCCGCGCTGACGCCTTCACGACCGTTTACGAGCGGCATGCGGCGGCGGTATACAAATGGGCCCGGTCGAGGGTCGGCGACCACGCAGCCGATCTCACCGCCGAGACGTTCGCCCGCGCCTGGCTCTCCCGCGGCTCGTTCAGGGACCGCGCCGAGGGCTCCGCGCTTCCGTGGCTGCTGGGCATCGCGCAGAACATCTTGCGCGACTCGTTGCGCAGACAGCGGACCGAGGACAGAGCGAGGGCCCGGCTTGGGCTGCCGCGAGAGCTGGCGACCGACGCGGGGTACGAGCTCGTTGACGAGCGGCTGTCGCTGCCCGAGGCTGCACTGAAGGCGGTCGCCGACCTCCCCGAAGCCGACCGCCAGGTGCTCGACCTGCGCGTCGTCGAGGGACGGCCCTACAACGAGATAGCGGCGGCACTGAGCTGCACCCAGGTCGCCGCGCGCCTTCGGGTCTCACGAGCACTACGCCGTCTACACATCGCAATCGGAGGAAACCAATGAGAACCGAAATCCCAGACGCCCTCGTGGCCTACCGCCACCAACTCCACGCCGCGATCGACCGCGATCTCGCACGCGCTACCCACACCGGCCGCCTGAAGCGCCGGGTGCTTGCGCTGAGCGTGCCGGCCACGGCGGCGGCCGCCACCACCGCGACCGTGCTCCTGACCGCCGGGGGTGCTGCCGGTCCAAGCCTGGCGAGCGGCGCGATCTTGCGCCACGTCCGTTCCGAGCTCACCCCCCCGCCCGGCTCGATCCTGCACGAGTCCGCCACCGTCACGCTCCCCAATGGCTCGTCGAGTCCCTTCGAGCTCTGGGCGTCGACGAGCGCAAAGGGCGTCTACCGCGTGATCAAGGGCGGCCAGGAAGTGAGCCTGTCAGACACCCAGAACGAGATCTACGACCCGTCGGCGAACACCGTCACAGTCTCGCCACTTCCCCCGCAGATCCACCAGCGCGAGGCCTCACGCGCGGTCGACCTCGCCGATGAGCTGAGGCGGATCGTCGATTCGGGTCAGGCCACCGCAACACCAACCATCCACAACGGGATCCCGGCTTATCAGCTCAGCATCCACACCAACGGTGACACGTTCCTCAACGGCACCGCGTACGTCGCGCGGAGCGACTACCGGCCGCTCGAGATCGACTCCACGACGAATGGTGGCGAGAAGGTGCTGTTCTCGACGTACGAGTACCTCCCCGCGACCGCTGGCAACAACCTCCTGCTGGCTGCCGCGACCGCCCATCCCGGCGCGAAGCTCGTAAACCAGCCATGAATTAGCCGCGTTGACGCCGATAGCCTGCCGGCGCGTCTCTCAATCGAGACGCATCGACAGGCCGGTGACCATGATGAGACCGACAGGAGCACGAGCGGGGGACGCCGCCTGCGGCATGCTCGACCTCATGCCTAGTCTCGGCGCCGCACGCAGACCAACGGCACTACGCATCAACAGGTCGATCCGCGGCGAGGGCGCTTCTCTATGCACGTGCCTCGCGTCTGCCCGCCTTGCGCTAATCTGACGGAGGAACCCACGGCATCCGCGAAATCCGGTACCCGCACGAACGATCCGGAGTCCCGCAATTTTCGGTTCCGGGTATGCGCCCCTTGGCTCAGCCCGCACCCCCTATGCGCGGAACGGGCTCACGCAGCGCTCTCTCATTCGCGCGTTACGGATCACCGTCCGGAGCTGTTGCCTCGCCGGCCGAAACGGCTCTTTGGTTGGGGCTTGTCGCGAGCCAGCCCGCGATCCAGCGCCAGGAGGTGCCCGGAGGAGTTGTCCTCGTGGCGAATCTCAGGGTCGCAGCCCGTGCTGAAGCTCTGCACTGCGTCCGTGACTCTGCGGGTCCTCCGCCGCCACTCGCGCGGGCGATCGCAAGCGTGGCAGGCGCTCGCGCGACGTTGTCAGGCCCGAGTGGTCCTCCATCGCCGTGAGGCCCAACGTGGCATCGCACCGGAGACCTGGCACGCTGAGGTTATGAATGGCTCAACTATCGATGTGGCGACCCCGGACGGGGTCGCTGACTGCTACCTCACCAAGCCGGCTGGCGATGCGCGGCATCCTGGCGTGTTGCTGATCATGGATGCGTTCGGGCTGCGGCCGCGGATCGAGGAGATGGCGGATCGGATCGCCGCCCAGGGCTATGTCGTGCTTGCTCCGAACGTGTTTTACCGGTCCGGTCACGCTCCGCTGTGGGAGATGCCAGACGTTGACGATCCCGACTCTCGTGGCAGGTTCTTTCGGACGCTTGGTCCGCTGATGGGCGCGCTCACACCCATCGCCGTTGCCGCGGACGGTGGCGCATATCTGGACAAGCTCGGGGAGCTCGCTGCCGGTCCTGTTGGGGTCACCGGTTATTGCTTCGGCGGCTGGTTCGGCTGGGTGATCGCCGCCGCACACCCCGACCGTGTCGCAGCGGTCGGCGGCTTTCATGCCGGCCGCATGGTCACCGACACCGAGGAGAGCGCTCACCTGCTCGCGGCCCGTGTCCGCGCGGAGGTCTACTGGGGTCACGCCGATCAGGACCCGAGCATGACCCCGGAGAACATTCAGGCACTCGATGAGGCGATGGACGACGCCGGCGTGCGCCACACGACCGAGGTCTACGAGGGTGCCCAGCACGGCTACACGATGTCCGACACGGCTGCCTACAACGGAGCGGCCAGCGAGCGCCACTTCGCGGCGCTATTCGCGCTCCTTCAACGAGCAATTCCGGGTGGAGAACATCACGGGCGCGACGCGAGTGCGCGTGGTGATCCGCTTTGACCCTCAGCCGGGCGTCGTCGGGACCACACGATGAAATGGGCATCACGCAACGATCCGGCGCTGGACGACCGGTGCACCATGCACGCGATCCCCCCGCAGGACCGGACCTGTTTATGGGTCGGGACGCGCCTGCCTGATCACTTCTCGCTCGCCCCTGCTTGGCGCGGAAAGCGGGCGGGTGACGTGAGCGCACCAGCAGTTCGCGCGGCGGTGTGAACCTTTGGGGATGCGGATGGCAATACGCGACATGCAGCCAGTCATCGGGTCAGTCGACGACGCGGTGGTCATCGCGGACTCGCGGCGGCGGCCAGAGGCGTTCCATGTCCTGTTTCACCGTCACTACGAGCGGGTTCGCCGGTACGCTCGCGCCCGGATCGGTGCCGCCGGAGAAGACGTCGCCGCCGAGGTGTTCGCGATCGCGTTCGCCGGTCGCGATCGCTACGACCTGACGCGGCCGGACGCGGTGCCATGGCTGCTCGGCATCGCCACCAATCTGATCCGCCGGCAGCACCGGGAGGAGCAGCGCCGGCTGCGACTGCTCGCCGCACTCGGGGGCGAGCGGCCGTCCGAGGCCGGAGCCGAGGCGGTCGACCCGGCCGTCGCAGCGGCCATCCAGCGGCTTCACCGTCGCGATCGCGACGTTCTCCTGCTCTTCGCGGTCGCCGAGCTGTCCTACGCCGAGATCGCCCGAGCGCTCGGCATCGCCGAGGGCACCGTCCGCTCCCGGCTGCACCGCGCCCGCCGCATCCTCAAGGAGGTCATGTCCCAATGAGCCAGCCCGACATCGACGCGGTCTGTCAGACGC
>JBAQGP010000506.1:0-6114 GCA_049287845.1 Solirubrobacteraceae bacterium
GATCTTGGGGCCTTGGCCCGCACCGGCTGGACGGCGGCCGCCCAGCACGTCGCCGACGTCGGCGAGCCCGACGGTCGCGGCCACGAGCCGACGGGGATCGACCGACCCGTTCGCGTAGGCCTCCACGGCAGCGGTCAGAGCCGGAGAGCCCGACAGGATCCCGACTGCGGTCACGTCCTTGAGCAGCATCGTGCGGGTATCGATCATGCTCGAGGTACCGGAGATGCCGATGTAGACCACGCGCTTGCCGGGCTCCACCAGCTCCAGCGCGAGGGCGGGCAGAGACGCCGCGGTCGAAGCGTCGATCACCGCATCGAAGGCCAGGGCCGGAAGATCCGCGGCGGTCCACACCCCGTCGAGCCCGAGCGAGCGCGCGAAGCCCAGCGAGGGCTCGCTCTCTCCCAGCACGTGGACCTCGGCGCCGGCGGCTCGCGCGAACTGGGCGGCCAGCGTGCCGATCGTCCCGGGCCCGAGCACCAGCAGGCGCTCTCCCGGATGCAGTTCAGCGCCCCACACCGCGCGCAGCGCGTTGCCGCCGGGCTCGACCATCGCGCCGGCGACGTCATCGACGGTGTCGGGCAGCGCGACCAGCGAGGAGGCGGGGACGGCAAGCTGCTCAGCCAGCGCGCCGGCTTTGCCGCCCCGGATCCCCACCTCATAGCGGTCCTCGCACAGGTGCTGGCGTCCCGAGCGGCAACGCTGACAGCGACCGCAGCCCAGCATGGTGTCCCCCGCGACGCGACGGCCGCGCCAGGACTCGTCTGCTCCGCTGCCGACAGCGCTGACGACGCCGCACCATTCGTGACCCAGCCGCATCGGGTAGACGGCATGCCCGTCGTGCAGGTAGGCCATCTCCCCGGTGAAGAACTCCACATCGGTCCCGCACACCCCGACGCGGGCGACGTCGACGATGACCTCGCCCGGCCCCGCTGACGGAGGCTCCACGTCCTGGACCGAGCACTCGCCCGGCCCGGTGACGACGAACGCCCTCATCGGCCCGACCACGGGGCGACCGGCAGGCCGACGGCGCCGACGTGAGCCGCGAACACGCGTCCCGACATCGGGTACGCGCCGAGCTGATCCGCGCTGAGCTGGTCGATGGCGGTCGTGATCAGCAGGATGTCGCGTTCCGGGCCGGCGAACGCGACGCTCGTCGTGTGGGGTGCCGGCACGCTCACGGTGGCAAGGCGCTCTCCCGACGGCGTGTAGCAGCGGACCTCGCCGCCGCCCCAGATGGCCACCCACAGGTTGCCGTCGGTGTCGGTGCACAGGCCGTCGGGAGAGCCGCCGTGGTCGAGGCGGAGCACCTGCGTGCGCTCGCCGCACTCGCCCGTGCCGGGATCGTAGGGCCGCGACCACACCACGCCCGGGATCGTGTCCACGCTGTACATGACGTCGCCGGCGGGCGACCACGCCAAGCCGTTGGAGATCGTCAGGTCGCTGTCGAGCACGGCGACGTCGCCGTCGTCCTCGAGCCGGTAGAGGCGTTCCTCGCCCTGACGGCCATCGAGCGCCATGCTCCCGACCAGGAAGCGACCGGCCGGGTCGCACGCGCCGTCGTTGAGCCGGCTGGCCTTGGAGTCGGGCACCAGCTCGGCGTGGACCACGGCGCGCGAGCCTCCGAGGATGCGGTAGCACCGCCGCGCTCCAGCCACGAGCAGCCCTCCGGCGGCGTCGCAGACAACCGCGGCGACGGTCTCGTCAAAGCGCATCTCCATGTCGGGGGTGACGAAGCCGCCCTCGAGATGACCGCCGTACACCGTCCCGGCGTTGACGTCGACCCAGAGCAGCCGCTGCCGGGCCTCATCCCACAGCGGGCCCTCGCCCAGCTCGTAGCGGCGGTCGGAAGCGACCGTGGCAGTGAACACCCTCATCGCGAATGTGATCGTATGTCAGCCTGTCTCGAGAACCCTCCGACAGAGGTGCCGATGCCCACCCACCGCAGCTCACACTGGTACTCCGGAAGCGATCGCAACGCGTACATCCATCGCGCCTGGATGCGGCGTGGGCTCCCCAGCCACGCCTTCGACGGGCGGCCCCACATCGCGATCGCCAACACGGCGTCGGATCTGACCCCGTGCAACGCCCACCTCAACGAGGTGGCCGAGAGCGTCAAGCAGGGCGTCTACGAGGCCGGCGGGATCCCCATGAACCTGCCGGTGGTGTCCCTGGGCGAGACGAACGTCCGCCCCACCGCGATGTTGTGGCGCAACATGGCGGCGATGGCCGCGGAGGAGATGTTCCGTGCCAACCCCATCGACGGCCTGGTGCTGCTGGGCGGCTGCGACAAGACGATCCCGGCCCTGCTCATGGCAGCGGCATCGGTCGATCTTCCGGCGATCGTGGTACCGGGCGGCCCGATGCTCAGCGGCACCTTCCGCGGGGTGGCGCTGGGCTGCGGCACCGACGTGTGGAGGCTGTCGGAGGAGGTCCGTGCGGGCACGCTGACACGCGAGGACTTCCTGCGCTCGGAGGCCTCGATGATCCGCAGCCGCGGCCACTGCAACACGATGGGCACCGCCTCGACGATGGCGGTGATGGCCGAGTCGCTGGGCACCACGATCCCCGGCGTGGCCGGTACCCCCGCGGCCGACAGCCGCCTCTTGGAGGCCGGGCACGCGGCCGGCGCCCAGGCCATCGAGATGGTGCGCGAGGACCGGCGGCCCAGCGGACAGCTCAGCCGGGGCTCGTTTGAGAACGCGATCGTCGCCCTGGCGGCGGTGGGCGGGTCGACCAACGCGGTCATCCATCTGCTGGCCATCGCCGGCCGGCTGGGAATCGAGCTCACCCTCGACGACTTTGACCGCGTCGGCTCCTCGGTGCCGCTGCTCGTCGATCTGCAGCCGGCCGGCCGCTTCCTCATGGAGGACTTCCACCGCGCGGGTGGCGTGCTGGCGGTGCTGCGCGAGGTCTCAGACCTGCTCGATCCCGAGGCGCTGACGGTCACCGGCCGGCCCCTGGTGGAGTACCTCGACGGCGCGCAGGTATGGGATCCGGAGGTCATCCGCTCCCGGGCAGCACCGCTCCAGGCCGAGGCCGGCATCGCCGTCCTGCGTGGCAGCCTGGCGCCGACCGGTGCCGTGATCAAGCCGGCGGCGGCGTCGCCGGAACTGCTGCGCCACCGCGGTCCGGCGGTGGTGTTCGACTCCATCGAGGACTTCTATGCGCGAGTCGACGATCCCGACCTCGACGTCGACGCCGACTCGGTGCTGGTGCTGCGAGGGTGCGGTCCCAAGGGCTATCCCGGCATGCCCGAGGTGGCGAACATGCCGCTGCCGGCCAGACTGCTTGCCCGCGGCGTGCGCGACATGGTGCGGATCTGCGACGGGCGGATGAGCGGCACCGCCTACGGCACGGTCGTCCTGCACGTCTCCCCCGAGGCCGCCGCCGGAGGTCCGCTGGGCCTGATCCGCACCGGCGATCCGGTCATCCTCGACGTACCGTCGCGCCGTCTGGAGATCGACCTTCCCGCCGCCGAGCTCGCCGGCCGCTCGCCCGCGCCGGCGGCGGCCTCGGCATACGCCAGCCCGTCGCGGGGGTGGCAGAGCCTGTACGTCGAGACGGTACAGCAGGCCGACACCGGCGCCGACCTCAGCTTCCTGGTCGGCGCCAGCGGGGCGGAGGTGACTCGTGACTCCCACTGATTCGGCCCCCGCCCGCCCCCGCCGCGCTCTGGTCACCGGCGGTGCCAGCGGCCTTGGTCTCGCGTGCGCTCAACGGCTGCGCGACGACCACCACGAGGTGATCACGGCCGATGTCGCCGAGGGCGCCGACGTGTGCCTCGACGTCACCGATGACGGGGCGGTCTCAGCGGTCGTGAGACAGCTCGGGCCGATCGACATCCTGCTCAACAGCGCCGGGATCGTCGGGCCCAACAGACCCCTGTGGGAGACGACGCGTGAGGAGTGGGAGTCCACCTTTGCCGTCAACGTGCACGGCACGGTGGCACTGTGCCGGGCGGTCGTGCCCGGCATGACCCAACGTGGCTGGGGGCGGGTCGTCAACTTCGCCAGCATGGCGGGCAAGGACGGCAACCCGAACCTGAGCGCCTACTCGGCGTCCAAGGCTGCCGTCATCGGCCTGACCAAGTCCCTCGGCAAGGAGCTGGCCACGACAGGAGTCCTCGTCAACGCCATCGCTCCCGCGGTCATCGCCACCGAGATGAACGCCAAGACCGCCCCAGATGTCCTGGCTCACATCACCAGCCTCATCCCGATGAAGCGGGTGGGTCAGCCTGAGGAGGTGGCCGAGCTCGTCGCCTGGCTGGCGTCAGACCGGTGCACGTTCTCCACCGGCGCGGTATATGACATCAGCGGCGGTCGCGCGACCTATTAGCCGTCGTGGTGACGGACGAGACGTCGGGTTCACGACGGGCGGCCCAGTCCCCAGACAGGTCAGCGCAGGCACGAGCGACCGCCGCATCGTGTCGCGGTCACGCGCGCTGCGCTGACCGTCCAGGGTGTGTGGGTCAGCCGGCGAGTTGCGTTCTCAGACGCCCGCCAGCACGGGATCGCCCACCCGCGCGGGCTCTGCCTCGTCGGCCTCGAATCCCACCCACGAATCGACCGGCCGGCGCAGCCAGTCCATGTCCGGCATGTCGGAGTTGGCGTCGCACGCGTCCGCTGTGCGCGCGATGACCAGTTTCCAATACAGAGCCTGCCCGATCGCCACGGCGGCGATCAAGGCCAGCGTGATGCAGATGGCCAGCGTGTCCCTCACCAATGCCCCCCATCGGCCGGGTCCTGGTTTCCTCCGAGCTGCGCCGACATGACGCTCGCTCGCAACATTCGATTGTCCATTTGTGCTACCCCCGCGCCGGTTGCCGTCCTGCGACGCTCCGGTTCTCCGCTATCCGAGCGAAAACCGATCCTGCGACGGTAATCGCGCGTCCGGCGAAAGTCAAGCTCGCCATGGTGTAAAGCACCACACCTTGGTGTGTCATCGGTCACATCGCGACCGTCCCGCACGTACCCGGACAGACTAGGCGCAGCACCAGCCGTCGAGCCGGAGATCCCCGGAGTGGCCGCCGGGGCCGAGCTTGGACGCCACCCTCGACTCGGCGATGACGCGGCCCCGGCCGCTGGCGCGCACGAACCACCATTGGTCGGAGGCCGCCCACGCGACCAGGAGCCAGTGAGAGTCCGGCGACCACGTTGGCTGGCTGACCGGGATCCCCGACAGCACCGTGCGGATCGGTCGCGTCGGCGCGGTCAGATCGGCGATCTGGAGCTGCGGTGCGCTCGCACCCGCCGGGTGGCTCGGGGTCGTCATCTCGCGTACCAGCGCCAGCCAGCGCCCATCGGGCGATGCCGTCGCCTCCAGCACCCGCCCGCGGACGGGCAGCCTGATCCGCAGGGGCGGAGCCTGTCCCGGGAGGTAGAGCCAGCCACCGGCCGAGGTGACGAGCACCAGCCGCGACCCCGTCGGCGACCAGCTCAGCGCCACCGGCCGCCCCGGATGCGATCCGCTGCGCCAGACGGTAACGCCCGTGTCGCCGCCCCGGACCACGACGGCGCCCTGGCGCGTCACATAGGCGACCTGGAAGTCATGCCCGGGGCGCCATGCCGGCGCGATCGGAGCCACCCGCGCGGCCAGCAGATGGTCTCCGCGCCCGTCGCCGGCCACCTCGCGCAGATCCCCGGCCGACCGATAGGCGATGCGGTAACCGCTGGGCCAGTACCACCGCGGGTCGCTGACCGCCCGTTCGGGCAGGCGCCAGGCGAGCGCTCCGTGGGGATCCACCGCGGCCAGCGCACCCCCCGAGGCGACGGCCACGTACTTACCGCGCGGCGACCAGCTGGCCTGCGTCCACGAGCCCAGGCGCTTGACCGCTCCGTGGGCGGATACGACCCATGTCCCCTCAGGGTTGGAGAGCAGGAGCCTGCCCGGAGCGGGAAGCGAGAGCGCCGGCGCGTGGGAGATATGGGCCGGCCGCCCCGACAGCGCCCGGTTGATGAACCGTTTGACCGTGGCGCCCGCGGGGGAGAACGCGATGGCGCCGAGCAGCACCGCCGCCAGAGGCACCAGGGCGACCCGGCGGCGTGAGCGGACGGCCACGGGAGCGGGGCGGTCGCGGTAGACGACCCGCACCGTGGCCCAGGCGCGCTCCTGCGC
>JBAQGP010000507.1:0-2201 GCA_049287845.1 Solirubrobacteraceae bacterium
CGCCCGCCGCCTGCTGTGCGACGGTGCGCGCTGCACCGGGGTGCAGTTCGCCCACGCCGGCGACCTGCACGAGGCGCATGCCGGCTTTGAGGTGGTCGTGAGCGCGGGCGCGATCGAGTCTCCGGCACTCCTCCTGCGCTCGGGCATCGGGCCGGCGAGCGAGTTGCGGGCGCTGGGCATCGACGTGACCGCCGATCTGCCCGGTGTCGGCCGCAATCTCCACGACCACCTGCTGTCACCGTCGATCTGGTCGGCCGAGAAGGAGATCGTTCCCTTCACCGAGGGCCTGTCGCCGATCCAGACCCACCTGTGGTGGCGCACCCGGTCAGACCTGCCGGGTCCCGACACGCAGCCGATCCACTTCAGCGTGCCGTTGTACGAGCCGTGGATGGAGGGGCCGCCCAACGCCTTCACGCTTCTGGGCGGGATGGTGCGCCCGCAGAGCCGCGGCACGGTCCGCCTCAGCGGCGCGGAGGCCGGCGACCCGCTGCTGATCGATCCGCAGATCCTCTCCGCCGAAGCGGACCTCGACGCGCTCGCAGCCTCGCTGGCGCAGGTGCGCGAGATGGGCACGGCGCCGGCACTGCTTCAGTGGGGCGCGCGCGAGCTCTATCCCGGTCCCGAGGTCACCACCGCGACCCAGCTTCGCGACTACGTGCGGCGCACCGCCATCAGCTACCACCACCAGGTGGGCACGTGCAAGATGGGGGTCGACGCAGAGGCGGTCGTGGACCCGCGGCTGCACGTGCACGGGATCGAGGGGCTGAGGGTCGCCGACGCATCGGTGATGCCGGCGGTCATCTCGGGCAACACCAACGCGCCGAGCCTGATGATCGGGGAGCGCGCGGCCGACTTTCTCGCCGCCGACGCATCGGCTCACAGTGCCGAGCGCACCTCGGTGGCCGCCCGCTCTCCCGAGCGCACCGCGCCGTCCATGTAACCCATGAACACCTCGGAGGTCTCGGTCCCGGCCCAGTGGATCCGGCCGATGGGGGCGCGCAACGCCGCGCCGAAGTCGGTCCATACCCCGGGTGGCAGGTAGCCCTCATAGCAGCCGCGGGTCCATGGCTCCTCTGACCAGTTGTGCTCGATGAGCATCCGCGGGTGGGCGGCCCGGGTGCCGAACAGCCTGGTGAAGGAGCCGAGCACCGCCTTGCGGCGGGCGGCGGCGCCCAGACCGGTCAGCCGTCGTGCATCCTGGCCGGTGGCGAACCCCAGCAGCACCCCCGGCGTGCCGCTGGGCGGCGAGTTGTCATAGGTGAGGCGGACCGGCGAGCGGTCGCTGTTGCTGTAGGCGCTGAGTCCCTCGGCCCGCCAGAACGGTTTCGGGTAGACGGCCTCGTACTTGATCACCGAGCCCTGGGGCACGCGCTGGGTGAGCTGGTCGCGCTGCGCGGGGAGCGGCGGGTCGTAGTCGATCCGTCCCGCCAGCGTGGGAGCCATGGCCACGATCACGGCCCTGCCATGCCAGGTGCCGGCGTCGGTGGTCACGGTGACCCCGCGCGCCGTGTGGGCGATGCGCCGCGCGGGAGCGTTGAGAACGACACGCTTGCCCAGGCGCTGCGCCATCCGGAGCGAGACGAGCTGCGAGCCGCCCACCAGGCGCGAGTCCTGGGCGCCCCCGGCGGTGCTGGTGAGGTTGATGACCCCGCTGCCCGAGTGGTAATAGAACAACGCGTGCAGCAGGGAGAGGTCGCGCGGCTCGGCGGCGAAGACAGACTCGGTGGCGAGGTCGAAGAGAAACCGGGCGCCTGGCGTGCTCGTGTTGGCGAGCTTCCAGGTCTCGAGCGTCTGTCCATCCAGCGCCAGTGCGTTGGGGGCGGTCCACGGCTTGTCGAGGGGGACCGTGGACTCGAGCGTCACCAGCTTGGACAGGATCGCGACGAAGTCGGCGGCGTCGGCGGCGGGCAGCGGCGGGATGAGCCCGGTGAAGTGGGTCTGGTGACCCAGGTATTCGAACACCTGCGCGCCCTTGGTGTAGGTCTTGAACGTCCTGATGCCCAACGACTTGGCCCGAGCCAGGATCCGCGTCTGTCCGGGGCCGACCCACTGGCCGCCGACCTCAACCACCTCGCCGTCGCCGACCGGGTGATTGAGCGTGCGTCCGCCGACGCGATCGCGTGCCTCGAGCACCACCACCGATCGTCCCTCGTGGGCAAGGTCTGAGGCGGCGGCCAGCCCGGCCAGCCCGGCGCCGATGA
>JBAQGP010000508.1:0-1860 GCA_049287845.1 Solirubrobacteraceae bacterium
CGCGGGGACCGCGCCGGCGCTGCCCGACCGCACCTGGTAGGGCGCCCCCGCCGCGCCCCGCCCTACGCCGTGTAGAGCGCGACCTCGTTGACGTCCACGTGACTGTGGTTGCCCAGGCTGGTGATCCAGACGAGGTAGTAGCGGTACCTGGTGGCGCCCGTGCTGAGCTTGATCGTCTGCGTCCTCTTGACACTCGGCGCACCGCCCAGCTTGACCCAGCCCTGCGGGCCGGTATCGAACGTGTCGGGATTGGGCCGCGAGTTGCGGGCGTAGATGGTGACCGCGTAGCCCGGGGTGTCGGTGTCGATCACCATCGAGCCCGCGGCGACGCCCGGCTTGGCATCGACATAGATCCCGACGCCAGGCTTGCCCAGGTTGTCGCCGAGGTAGCTCTCGGTCGACCACGCGGTGTTGCGGTTGCCGTCGATGGCGAAGCCGGTCTGCTCGGGGTGCTGGTTCTTGGGTCCGCTCAGCGCGTCGGGGTTGTAGTCGGTGGCGCAGGAGTCGCACGGCAGCACCTGGCGCGGAGTGCTCTTGGGCGCGGGCTGGGGCAACGGCGGGGTCCCGTGATGGGTGCGGGGGGCCAGGAACACGAGCACCCCGACCACCGCCGCGGCCAGGATGAGGCCGAGGGCGACGACCACCACCGGCTGGCGCCGGCGCAGAGGCAGCCGCCGCCGCGTGCGCGAGGGGAGGGTCCGCAGCACGGTGGTGACCTCGCCGGTGACGTTGCCCGACCGCGCCGTCTCGATGGCCAGGACGTCCTCCAGGTCAGCGATGAGCTCGGCATCGTCGGCGTAGCGCTCGTCCAGGCGCTTGGCGGTGGCGGTGTCCACCACCGAGGCGAGCGCCGCCGAGATCTCCGGTCGCTTGAGCTGGACGTCGGGAATGGTCTCGCGCACGTGCTTCATCGCCACCGCGACCTGGCTCTCGCCGGTGAAGGGCACCTCGCCGGTGAGCATCTCGTAGAGGACGACGCCGAGCGAATAGAGGTCTGACTGGCCGGTGACGTGCTGGCCCAGAGCCTGCTCGGGCGAGACGTAGTCCGTCGTGCCCAGCACCCGGCCGTCGGCGGTCAGCCCGTCCTCCTCGAGCGTGCGGGCGATGCCGAAGTCCGTGACCTTCGCCGAGCCCTCGTGGTCGATGAGCACGTTCTGGGGCTTGACGTCGCGGTGGACGATGTGGCGCGCGTGCGCCGCCCCCAGCGCGCGGGCGATCTCGATGGCGTAGGCGACGGCCTCGGTGATGGGCAGGCGGCCCATCCGGCGAATCCGGCCCTTGAGCGTCTCGCCCTCGACGTACTCGAAGACGATGTAGGGCCGGCTGTCATCCTCGCCGGCGTCGATCACCCCGACGATGTGGGGGTGCGAGAGCTGCGCCACCGCACGAGCCTCCCGGCGGAAGCGCTCGAGCTGGTCGGAGTCCGAGGCGACCTCGCGGTTCATGAGCTTGACCGCCACCTGGCGCTCGAGCGTCTCGTCCAGGGCGCGGTAGACCGTCGACATACCTCCGGCGGCGATTCTCGCCTCCAGGCGGTAGCGGCCGTTGAGACTGGTTCCCACCAGGGTGCTCATGCGTCCGTCCGTATTGTGCGGCACGCGCCGACCCGGCGGGCGGCTTGGCGGCGCTCCTGCACCCGCCGGTCGGTGAGATTGTGCTTATGAGCGGGTCGCAAAAACCCCACCAAGCGGCCGGATTCTGAGGCGACGTCTGAGACCTCGGGCACGGGACGTCAGACCGTCCGGATCCGCCCGCCCTCGCCCTCGATGCCCACGCCGGGCACGCTCACGCGGCCCCCGGCGTCGGTGACGCGTCCGATGACCGCGGCCCCGGGGTGGCGGCCCGCCAGCAGCGCCACCG
>JBAQGP010000509.1:0-11330 GCA_049287845.1 Solirubrobacteraceae bacterium
AGCGCGATCCGCTGGGGGAACAGCCCTCCGCGCATCGCGCCGCGGTCGCGGAGGTGGCGCACGAGGGCGCGTGTGTCGAGGTCGGTGATCGCCGGGATGCCGCAGTCGGTGAGCCAGCTCAGCCAGCCCGTTTCCGCCCCGGGCGCATCCTCGTGGTTGACGGCAGCGCGCATGATCGCCGCACGGGCATGGACGCGGTCTGATTCCATCGCCTCGGCGCTGACCCCGTAGTTGCCGACCTGCGGGTAGGTGAAGGTCAGGAGCTGTCCGGCGTAGCTGGGGTCGGTCATCGCCTCCTGGTACCCCGACATCGAGGTGGTGAAGACGATCTCCCCCACCGCCGCGGCGTCGGCGCCGCAGGCGATGCCGTCAAACCGGGCGCCGTCCTCGAGCAGGACGTAGGCGGTGGCGGCCTGCGCGGCCATCTACCGTGCCTCGCTTCGGCTCGCGCCCGCACCGAACCGGGCCTGGTCCTCGCGCACCAGCATCGGGCGGCGGTAGACGACAGCGCCGGCGGCGAGCGTCAGCATGACCCGGCCGTGCAGCGTGCGCCCGGCAAAGCAGGAGTTCGAGGAGCGGCTGACGTAGCCGCCTTCGCCGACCACCCAGCTCGTCTCGAGATCGATGAGGCAGAGGTTGGCCTCCTCCCCGACGGCGATCTGCGGCGTGGGCAGCTCGTAGAGCCCAGCGCCGGCGGTCATGCGCTCGATCACGGTGGCGAGCTCCAGCTCACCCGGAAGCACGAGCTCCGTGTAGAGCGCCGCGAACGCCGTCTCGAGCCCGGTCGTTCCCATCGGCGCCTGCTCGAAGGGAACCTCCTTCTCGTGGACCGCGTGGGGCGCGTGGTCGGTGGCCACGCACTCGATGACTCCGCTGCGTAGGCCCTGCACCAGCGCCTGACGGTCTGACTCGGTGCGCAGCGGCGGGTTCATCTTGAAGCGGCTGTCCAGCGTACGCACCGTGTCGTCGGTGAGGATGAGGTGGTGGGGACTGGCCTCGCCGCTGACGCGCGCGGGCGGGCGGCCTGTGTTCTTGGCCGCCGCCAGCGCCTGGACGGACTCGGCCGCGGACAGGTGTTGGAAGTGGACCCGCGCGCCTTCGTAGTCGGCGAGCGCGGCATCCCGGGCGATCATCGTCGACTCCGACACCGACGGGATCCCGGCCAGCCCGAGCCGAGCCGAGACGGCGCCCTCGTGCATCACGCCGTCGGCCGAGAGCGCAGGGTCCTCCTCGTGCAGGGCGACGATGCCGCCGCAGAGCCGCTGGTACTGGAGCGCCTTGCGCAGGATTCCGGCCGACACGACGGGCTTGCCGTCATCGGTGAAACCGATCGCGCCGAGGTCGCGCAGCTCGGCCATCTCGGTCAGCTCTTCACCGGCGAGACCGCGCGTGATCGAGGCCAGGAAGCCCACGGGCACCCGCGCTTCGCGCTGAGCACACTCGATCAGCGAGCCCAGCACCGCCGCGGTGTCGACCGTGGGGGTGGTGTTGGGCATCGCCACCACGGCGCAGTAGCCGCCCGCGGCAGCCGCGGCAGTGCCGGTGTCGAGGTCCTCCTTGTACTCCTGGCCAGGGGTGCGCAGATGGACATGTGGATCCACGAACCCGGGGAACACGTGCTTGCCGGCGGCGTCGATGATGTCGATCTCGGACGCGGGAAGCCCGCCGGGCTCCCCCAGCTCGGCGATGCGGCCGTTGCGGATGAGGATGTCGTGAGGCTCGTCGAGGTCGGTACGCGGATCGAGCACCTGGGCGCTGCGGATGAGCAGGTCGTCACCGGGGCGGGCCGCGTGGAAGAGTCGCCGCGGGCTCATCAGGCTGCTGCCGCCAGCACGGGAGACCCGACCAGGAGCTCGTAGAGGACGGCCATCCTCACCGCCACCCCGGCCTTGACCTGCTCGCCGATGAGGGCCTGGTCGGAGTCGATCATGGCCGCCGAGAGCTCCACGCCGCGGTTGACCGGCCCGGGGTGCATGACGAGCTGATCGGGGCGTAGCCGCTTGTCGTTGATCTGGTAGCGGTTGGCGTACTCGCGCAGCGAGGGGATGAAGGACTGGTGCATCCGCTCGTGCTGCATCCGCAGCACGTAGACGACGTCGGCCTCGTCGATGTGGTCCAGCGTCGGCGTGGCCGCGCAACCGAGCGCCTCGATCTGACGAGGCAGCAATGTCGGCGGCCCGCAGACGGTGACGTCGGCGCCCATGCGGGTGAAGGCGAGGATGTCTGAGCGCGCCACCCGGGAGTGGCTGACGTCGCCGACGATCCAGATGTTGAGGCGGTCAAGAGACCCGAACCGGCGGCACAGCGTGAACACGTCGAGCAGCGCCTGGGTGGGATGCTCGTGCTTGCCGTCGCCGGCGTTGACGACGGCGGCGTCGGTCCAGCCGGCCACGAGCTGGGCGGCGCCGGCGTGCGGCGAGCGGATGACGATCGCCGCCGGGTCATAGGCCGAGAGGGTCTGGACCGTGTCCTTGAGCGACTCGCCCTTGTCGACGCTGGACCCCGCCGAGCGGATGTTGACGACGTCGGCCGAGAGCCGCTTTGCTGCCAGCTCGAAGGAGCTCGAGGTGCGGGTGCTGGCCTCATAGAAGAGGTTGATGATGGTCCGGCCGCGCAGCGCCGGGACCTTCTTGATCTCCCGGCCTGAGACCTCCGCGAAGGACTCGGCGCGGTCGAGCATCTGCTCGATGCCGCTGCGGTCGAGGTCGTCGATGGAGATCAGGTGGCGGGGCATGCGGCTGTTGCTCATGCAGCTTTGATCCTTGAATTGATTGGGTCCCGCCCGCCCGCGATCGTCACCTCGTCGACGCCGTCGACCTCGTCGACGCGGACGTTGACGCGCTGCTCCTGCGAGGTGGGCAGGTTCTTGCCGACGTAATCGGGGCGGATGGGCAGCTCGCGGTGGCCCCGGTCGACCATCGTCGCGAGCTGGACGCGGGCAGGCCGGCCGAAGTCGAAGATGGCCTCGATCGCCGCTCGGACCGTGCGCCCTGTGTAGAGCACGTCGTCGACGATGACGATCGTGCGCCCGTCCAGGGGAAAGTCCAGCTCCGTGGCGTGCACCACCGGTGAGCTCGAGCGCAGCGTGAGATCGTCGCGATAGAAGGCGATGTCGACCGAGCCGAGCGGGACCGCCGACGCCAGCAACTCCGAGGTCAGGGGCTGCAGGCGCTTGGCCAAGTGCGCGCCGCGGCGGTGGATGCCGACCAGGGCCACGGCGCCGACTGGATTCTTCTCGACGATCTCGTGGGCGATCCGCACGAGCGTGCGGCGCATGTCAGCGCGGTCGAGAGCGACCGTTACGGCGTCCAACTGGCTCCTTCCTGGCCTCGCGGGACCGGGTTAAAGGGGCGGGCGAGTTGTGGCGCGGAGCCTAGCAGCGGCCCCGGCGGTCACGGGCCCGGGCGGTCACGACCGCGGCGATAGAGCACGTGGGCAAGCCCGACGTGCTCGACGGGCCTGTCGTAGCCAAAGCCGGCCTTCTCCATCACCCGCCGCGAGGCGAGGTTCTCGGGCAGCGTGATGGCGATGAGCTCGTTGAGGTCGAGTACGTCGAAGGCGACGGCCACCGAGCCGGTGGCCAATTCGGTGGCCAGACCCTCGCCCCAGCGCTCGGGCGAGATCGCCCATGCCGCCTCAACCGCGAACCCGCCGATGGCGTCGGTGTACTGCAGGCCGCCGCGCCCGACCATCAGCCCTGTGGCCCGGTCGCGCAGCAGCCACAGCCCGAAACCGTGACGCTCCCAGTGGTCGCGTTTGTCCACCAGCCCGGCGCGCACGTCGGCCCGGGTCGGCGGCTGGGCCCACGGCCAAAGGGTCTTATAGACGCGCGGATCGAGGGTGAGCTCCGCGATCTCTGGCTCGTGCTCGGGCCCGATGGGCTCGCCGGTCATCCGCGGCGTATCGAGGATCGCGGGCGCGAGCGCCTTCTTCACGACGGTGCCGCCTGTTGCTCGGCCACCCGCTCCTTCCAGCGGATGAGCGCCGGCTCGCCCCGCTCCGGGAACGGGATCTCGATGGTGTCGAAGTCGCGGGGCACGACGGTGTTGGGGAAGATCGCGCGCGCCTCGTCGCGCAGCTGTCGCAAAGGGTGGCGCGTGGAGACGTGGTTGAGCGCCAGTAGTGCCACGTCGGCTTCCTGGGCGATGGTCGCCGCCTGTTGCGCGGTGGAGTGGCCGTTGTCGGCGGCGCGCTGGCGCTCCTCCTCGGCGAAGGTCGCCTCGTGGACGAGCACGTCGGCCCGGTGGGCGGCGATGCTCAGCGCCTCGCAGGGCCGGGTGTCCCCCGACAGCACCAGCTTGCGCCCGGGCCGAGCCGGCCCCAGCACCTGGGTGGGCGTGATGCCGCGGATCGTCGCGCCGCGCTGGACACGGCCGAACTCCGGGCCCTCCTTGAGTCCGAGGCGCAGCGCGGTCTCCTTGTGAAACTCGCCGGGTCGCGCGTCCTCGTAGAGCACATAGCCCACCGCCGGTCCGCGGTGCGAGACCGGCACGGGGGCGATGCGGTACCCGTCGCGCTGAAGCTCGTCGCCGGGCTCGAGCTCCACCAGCTCCAGGTCGAAGCTGACCGCGCCCGCCATCCGCAGCGCGAGACCCATGAGGCCCCGGAGCCCGGGAGGGCCGCTGATGGTCAGCGGGGCGTCCCGCCCGCGGAGGTCGAAGGTCTTGAGCATGCCGGGCAGGCCCAGCCAGTGGTCGGCGTGAAAGTGGGTGAGGAAGATCTCGGTGAGGTCGGCGAGCCCCACCGAGCTGACCAGCTGGCGCTGAGTCCCCTCGCCGCAGTCAAACAGGATCCGGTCACCGCCCCGGCGGACCAGGATCGAGGGCAGGCCGCGGCGGGCGGTGGGGATCGAGCCGCCGGTGCCGGCAAAGAAGATCGAGAACTCCATGAGTGGATCTCAGTCTGTCAGTCGAGATTGACGAGTTCGAACTCCAGATGGCCGCCGCGGACGCGGCAGGCGCCCATTGTGGAGCGGGGCTGGCGGCGCCGGTCGGTTGGACTGCCCGGATTGAAGATCTGAAACCCGTCGGGCGCGCGCTCGTGCAGCGGGATGTGGGAGTGCCCGAACACCACCGCATCGGCGCCGGGGAACCGCGCTCTCAGCCGTCTGAGGCGCGCGGGCGCGGCGCCGGCGTCGTGGATCACCGCCAGTTTGGCCCGGTCGGCGACCGCGATCACCGTGGTCTCGGGCAGCGCCGCCCGCAGCCGGACGTCGTCGGTGTTGCCGTACACGCCGATGACCGGACCGAACGCCTTGAGCTCCTCCAGCACCTCCAGGCGGCTGAAGTCCCCCGCGTGGATGATGAGGTCAGCGGCCTTGAGGCGGTGCACGCACGCGGCGGGAAGCGCCCGCGAGCCACGCGGCAGGTGGGTGTCCGAGATGATGGCGATCTCCACGGGAATCTCCCCACGATAAGCTGGCCTGCGATCCTCCCCGATCACAGAGCGCCCGTAGCTCAGGGGATAGAGCGTCCGCCTCCGGAGCGGAAGGTCGCAGGTTCAAATCCTGCCGGGCGCGCTTCACTGAGGAGCCCCGCAACAGCGGCGTTCGCTATGCCTCTTCACCTTCCCGGGGCCGATTCCACGACGGAATCGGCGGCTTACGGTTGCATGACCCTGATGGTCTTCAGGCTGGGGTCGGCGGGATCGGGCAGGATCATGCCGGCTTGGAGGCCGGTGAGGAGGTAATCGATGACGGGCTGGGTGATCCGCTCGCCGGGGATGACGACCGGGATGCCCGGTGGGTACGGGGTGATCTGTTCGGCGGCGATCCGGCCGACTGCGTCGTGGGCGTTCACGTCCTCGAACGGGCTGAAGAACGCGTCGCGGGGCCGGTTGACGGTTTCGAGCTCCAGATCGGGAGGGTTCGGGATCATGATCGTCGGGGGCTCGGGGAGTTCGCCCGCCGCGCGGATGAGCGCGTCCAGCGCCTTGAGCAGGCGGTCTTTGGTCGACGCGTCGTCGGCGATCGACACGGTGGCCAGGATGCGGGCGTGGTCGCTGAGACCCACGTCGATGCGCTCGTGCTCGCGCAGCCAGTCGGCGGCCTGATAGCCGCTGATCTGAAGCTGGGAAACATCGATGAGGATTTGCAGGCGATCGAGGTCGTGCGATGCCGCTTCGCGCACGAGGTCGTCTTCCAGTACGTGCATGCCGGGCAACTGATCGATCTCGCGGCGCAGCTGGGTGGCGAGGTCGAGCGCCGTCTGCAGGAGCGCGTGGCCGTGCTCGACCATCTGCCGGCGCCAGCCGTCGATTGCCGCGTAGAGCAGGACGTTGGGACTGGTGGTCATGAGCAGATCCGCGCAGGCCGACAGGTGCGGGAAGTCGATCCTGTCGCCCTGGAGGTGAAGGACTGATCCCTGTTCGAACCCCGCGCCCATCTTGTGAACGCTCACGACGCAGATGTCGGCGCCGGCGTCCATCGCCCAGGTGGGCAGTTGGTCGTGGAAGGGCAGGTGCGCGCCCCAGGCTTCGTCGACGATCAGTGGCCGCCCGCGCTCGTGACAGATCTCGGCGATCGCCGCGATGTCCGCGCACGTGCCGTACGGCGTGGGACTGACGATCAGCGCACCGGCGGCGTGCGGATATCGGTCCCACGCCTCTGCAACCTGTTCGGGCGACGGCGGATGGGCGAGGTGCAACTGCGCGTCCCACCGTGGACGTACCCAGCACGGTTGCAAGCCCGAGAAGATGATCCCGGCGGTGACCGACTTATGCACGTCTCTTCCGAGAATCAGATGCCCATCGTGGCCGGCAACGGCGAGCATGGCGGCCTTGACCGACAGCGAGCTTCCGCACGTGGAGAAGAACGCATGCCGGGCGCCGACCGCGTCGGCCATCAGCGCCTCGGCGCGCTGGAGATAGCCGCCTGACGATGAGCGATCATCCAGGCCTGAGCTGGCCAGCAGATCATCACGAAACGCGTCGAGCCCCATGACCTCCCCGACACGGGGGTCGACGCCCCGCCCCTGACGGTGGCCCGGCGGAGTGAAGCCATAGCGCTCGAGCCTGTGGTACTCGTGCAGGGCGTCGAGCAGCGGCGTCTTGCTGTGATCCATCGCTCTCAGTATGCGTGCTCGCTAGACAATATGGATCGTCGCCTCGTCCGGCCTGGGATGTGGAAGTGGGGCCATCTCTCCATCGCGGCGGTCGCGCCAGCCCGGCACTGAGGCCTCCAGTTGCTCGTGGCAGCTCACGATCGTGCTTGGCAGCGAAGTCTCGATCCTCTGCGGATGCTCCCGGCGGACACTGCCCGGCCCGGAGGGCCGATTCTTCTGTGCCGCGTTGGCTTTCGCGGGTAGGCAGGTCGGGATATGCAGAGTCTTCCAGCCGGTCCGACGCTGCCCGAGATCGTTCAGGCGGTCGCCTATCACCGTGATCCGCTGGGCGTGCTGCGCCGCGCGCGAGCTCGCTACGGACCGGTGTTCACGCTCCGCTTCCCGCTGAAGGATCCACTGGTCATCGTCGCGGCTCCGGACGCGCTGGGAGAGCTGCTGGCCTCCGATCCCGAACGTGCCCGCGCCGGCGCGGCGCGGCGGTCGATTCTCCCGCAGGCGTCTCCCGCCTCGCCGTTTGGAGGGGACGCGACGGCGCACGAGTCGAGCCGCGAGCGAATGTGGCCCGGGTTCGCCCCGGCGCGAATAGCGGCGATCGAGCCGTCGATCGCCGTGCTGGCCGGTGAGCACGCCGCCGGTTGGTCACGGCATCGCCCGTTTCGGCTGTTGGAGGCAATGCGGGCGCTGTGCACGGACATCGCCGTCGGACTGGTGCTCGCGGTTGACGATCCAGTGCGGCGCGCCGCACTCGTTGACGCGATCCGGCGGATGCTCGACGTGCCTGGTAACCCACCGTTGCCGCTGCCCGGAGGAAGCGACGGCCCGGCCGGCGCGGTGGGCAGAGCGGGCGATGCGTTCTTTGAGCGCCGCGCCGCGCCGGTTCGCGATCTACTGCTGCAGGAGCTTCGTGCACGGCGATCCACCGACGGGAACGCCGAGGACGTGCTCGGGGCGATGCTGGCCTTCGCTACGCCGATCGATGACGCGGCGATCATCGATCAGCTGCTGATCGTGCTGATGGCCGCGCAGGAGCCACCGGCGATCGCGCTCACCAACGTGGTCTATGAGCTGGCCGGTCGACCGATGGTCGCCGAGCGGTTCCTCGCTGATCCGGGAGCTCGCCGGGCGATCATTGCTGAGGTGCTGCGGCTGCGCCCCTCGGCCTCAGCGGCGCTGCGTCAGCTGACCCGGCCGATGGAGGTTGCCGACCACGTCCTGCCCGCCGGGACCGTTATCGCATGCCCGAGCCTGCTGCTGCATCGCGATCCGCGCGCGTTTCCCGATCCGGACGCCTTCATGGCTGAGCGATTCGCCGATGGGACGCCGGACCGCGCTCCGTATTTCCCGTTCGGGGGCGGGGTGGGGCGCTGCATCGGCGAGGCATTGGCCGAAGCGCAGTTCCGAGCCGTCCTGCCCGCCGTCCTCAAAGGTTGCTGCTGGCGCCGTGCCTGGCCGCGGGAGGAGCGGATGGTCGTCCGAGGCACCGTTCTCGTGCCTCACCGCGGCGCCCTCGTGCGCGCGATCGAAGCCTGATGACAGAGAATCGTCAAGGCGAGGATCCTCGACCGTCTCGTATGAGAATCGCGCCGGGGGCCGCGTCTGACACCGGACGCGTCAACTTTCTCATTGCCCGCGCCGCGGGTCTCGGTCTCGGGACGGCCACTCCGAACATCTTCACCACGCTGGGGCGCCACCGGAGACTGTTTCGACGCTGGCTGTGGTTCGCAGGCGCGCTGATGCCCGGCGGACGTCTGCCGCGCGCTGACACCGAACTGATGATCCTCCGCACCGCCCATAACTGCGCAAGCGACTACGAGTGGCGCGCGCATGAGAGCCTCGCGCGCAACGCGGGTCTCACCGCCGACCAGGTGCGTCAGGTCCGCGCCGGGCCCGATGCACCTGGGCTCTCCGGGCGACAGCGTCTGCTGGTGCGGGCGACTGACGAGCTTCATGCCGACCGGGTCCTGACCGATGAGACGTGGACCGAGCTGTGCGGGCAGCTCAGCGATGCCGAGCTGATCGAGCTGTGCATGCTCGTCGGGCACTACGAGATGCTCGCGATGACGCTGAACTCGCTCGGAGTCCAGCCCGACCCTCCTCCCCCCGGACGGCTACCGCCCACCGCCCGCCTGCTGCAGCGCCTCGCGGGACGCGGCCGGACTGCTCACCGACGGCGGGCTCAGCCACGTTCCGCTCGCTGATGCGCCGCAGGCCCGCGAGACGTTCCATAAAACGAGGACGGCGCCTTGGAGATCGTGTTCCAGCCGCAGCCGGGATGTTTGCGGTCCTGCGCCTGGGTAACGAAAGGCAGCCGGTTATTTCTCTTCCCTTCGATCAGGGAGTGACACATGTCAGCCACCGCAGATCGTCCGCTCGCGCTCGTCACCGGAGCCTCGAGCGGCATCGGGTTCGAACTCGCCAAGCAATTCGCCGACAACGGCTTTGACCTCATCATCGCGGCCGAGGACGATGAGCTCGCCACCGCCAAACGCGACCTCGAGGCCGCCGGGGCGAGCGTCGACGCAGTCCAGGTCGACCTCGCCACCGAAGCCGGCGTCAGCGAGCTCTATCGCGTGGCGAGTGCAGCGGCGCGACCGCTCGCTGCCGCCGCGTTGAACGCCGGCCGTGGTGCCGGTGGCGCCTTCGCGACCGATACCAAGCTCGAAGACGAACTTGAGATCGTCGACCTCAATGTCCGCTCGACGGTCCAGCTGGCCAAGTACATCGTCGCCGACATGGTCTCCCGGGCCGCCGGCCGCATCCTCTTCACATCCTCGATCGCCTCCACGATGCCCGGGCCCTTCCAAGCCGTCTACAACGCGTCCAAGTCGTTCGTGCAGTCATTCGCGCTTGCGTTGCGCAACGAGCTCAAGGACACCGGCGTCAGCGTCACCTCGCTCATGCCCGGACCTGTCGAGACCGAGTTCTTCAAACGAGCCGAGATGGATCAGGACACCAAGGTCGGGTCGGGCGAGAAGGACGATCCCGCCGATGTCGCACGCGACGGCTTCGAGGCCTTGATGAACGGCGACGAACGCGTCGTCTCCCACTCCCTGAAAACCAAGGCCCAGGGCATCGGCAGCCGCGTACTGCCCGACAGCGTCAAGGCCGAGATGCACCGCAACATGGCCGAGCCCGGCTCAGCGGATTAGCGCGGCATTAGGAAATCATGGCTCCATGAGATCCTGCACACGCGCGGCGGCTCGACGCAGCAGTCGTGAGACCTGCATCTGTGAGCAGCCGAGCTGTTGGCCGATCTCGGCCTGCTTGAGGTCCTGTTCGATACGGAGCCTGAGCGCCTGGCGCTCCCGATACGGGAGGCACGAGATCGCGGCGGCCAGAGACAGCTTGGTCTCAACCAGCCCGAGGCGGTCATCGTCATTGCCCAGGGTCTCCCCGAGCGACGGCCTGTCGTGAGGCTCGACACCGGGCGTGGGTGCGTCGAGAGCAAGCGCGTAGTGGGCGGTTCGCGCGTCCAACCCTGCCAGCACCTCCTCGATGTCGAGTTCCAGGTACGCGCACAGCTCGGTGACGCGGGGCGCGCGTCCGGTCTGAGCAGTGAGCTCCTGCGCCGCACGGTCGACGCGCAGGGCCAGCTCCTGGGCGCCCCGCGGTACGTGCGCAGTCCAGCCGGTGTTACGGAAGTATCGCTTCAGCTCGCCGAGGATGGTGGGGACGGCAAAGCTCGTAAAGCTCGATCCACGGGCGGGGTCAAAGCGATCGATGGCGCCGAGCAGCCCGACGGATGCGACCTGCACCAGATCCTCGAGCGGCTCGTGGGCGCTGCGGTAGCGCCCGGCCAACCGACGCGCGAGGGGCAGGAACCGCTCACACAGCTCCTCGCGCGCCTCCTCGTCGCCGAGCGTCTGCCAGCGCCGCGCGAGCTCGCCCGTATCTACGGCTTGACGGCTGTCGTCCGGGAGACCTGCCGGTGGTGGTGGCGATGAGAGTCCCATCGATCTCCTTTCGGCCAGAGATAGATGCGATGAGTCCGTCAGAGAGCCGCGCGGTGACCCCTGCCGTGCTGATCGTGTGTGGGACTCCGCCCGCCGCTGCGACGCGACGTCACGGGCCGTGAACGACAAGTTACCACCGCACGCCCCCGGCAGAGGAGCGTTTCTCGCCGGCCGGGCCCTCTCGCCCTTCGCCGCCCGCGGCAACTGCGGGTTTAGAGCCGGTCTACCGGGGCACCAATGGTCCGAGGCCAACTCGCCGGGTATTAAGTTCGCTCGGCCGAGCTACCTCGGGACGCGAGAGCGGCGTGGCTCTTTC
>JBAQGP010000510.1:0-3315 GCA_049287845.1 Solirubrobacteraceae bacterium
GGGCTGCTCTGGCCCTCGCCGCCGGTCTCAGCGGGGCCGCCGAGAGGCCGGCCGTGGACGCAGCGGCTGTCTTCGCCCCGTCTCTGCACGCTCACCGCGGTCCGCGCCCTGCGACCCACCCGCGATAGAGCTGTTCGGCAGCAGCCAGGGCCCGCTCCCAGCGAAACGTCTCCGCGAGTCTCCGCCCCTCCTCGCCGAGCGCCATCGATCGCGCCGGGTCCGCCATCAGCTCGACAACCGCGTCGGCCAGCGCCGCCGGCGTCTGCGCGATCACCGCGTGCCGGCCGTTGACCACCCCGATCTGCTCGACCCCGAGCGGGGTTCCCACGACCGGGCGAGCTGACGCCAGCGCCTCCAGCACCTTCAGTCTCGTCCCGCCACCATGCCACAGCGGCACCAGCACGAGCCGGCTGCGACGCAGCAGATCCGGAAGATCCGCGACGAATCCGAGCCGCACCACGCGCACCTCGCGGTCGGCCTGCGCAGCCAGGCTGTCCGGCATCTCGGGGCCGGCGAGCAGCAACCGCGCATCCTGATCCAGAGCAGCGAGACGTGGCCATCCCTCGGCGAGAAACCGCCGGATCCCGTCCGCATTCGGTTGATGGTTGTAGTTGGCGAAGAACAGGATGTCGTGGTTGTCGGGCACCTCGGCCGCAAGCTCGAAGAACTCGGCATCGACGCCGTTGGGAGCGATCAGCACGCGGTCTGAGAACCGTGAGAAGTAGCCGCGATCGTGCTCTGACACCGCCAGAACCGCGTCGGCCCGCCGCGCTGCCCGGCGCTCGGCCGAGCGCATCGCCAGTGCCCGGTTGGTGAGCCGGGCACGGTGCAGTCCACGAGCGTCGGGCACCGATCCCCGGAGCAGCTGAGAATCCACGTTGTGGGTGCTCAGGACCGACGGGGTGCCGCCGATCGCGTTCCAGTAGTACGCGTTCAGCGGGTGCTCGAACTGCACCAACGCCGCGTCCGGCGCGAGCTCCCGCAGGCGACGGTCGACGCTTTCGAGGTACTGGCCCGGACGTCGCGCTGCGTGTTGCCGAAACCGTGATCCGAGGCTGGGCGCCACCTCGACCAGCACGTCCACACGCCACTCGCGCGCCCGAAGCTCGTCTGCTGCGCCCGGCTGCCCACGGTCGATTGTCAGCAGGTGCGGGATCGCGCCGGCGCGGGCGATCGCCTCCATCAGACGCAGCGTGCGCTTGTGCCCGCCCGAGGTCGGCGGATGGGGCATCACCGACGTGACGATCACGGCAGGCACGGTCGCTGGCATCGTCGCCAATGCTAAGGTGCCGCGAGGCCCCACGACCGGACTCGGGGTAGCCGGATGGAGGCTCTGCGTGCAGGACGCTGGGAAAGAGAGCGACGGGGACTTCGCGCATGACGCCCCTCCTCTTCGAGGCATCGCCGTACGCGGGGCGCGGCTCGCTCTGCTCGGCTGGGGGGCCAGCCAAGGGCTGACCTTCGTCGCGTACATCGTGCTCGCGAGGCTCGCGACTCCCGCCGACTTCGGTCAGTTCGCAGCGGCGATGGTGCTCGTCGGCGTCGGCAACCTGCTCGGCGAGTCGGGCATGATGGCGGCGTTGATCAACCGCCGCGACCGGATCGACGAGGCGGCGAGCACGGCGTTCTTCTCCCTCGCCGCGGGAGGCCTCCTCCTCACCCTGGGCGCACTCGCGCTTGCTCCGCTGGTGGGGCTCTACTACCACAGCAGCCGGGTCGGTGTGCTCTCTGCCGCCCTCGCTGCCTCGGTGCTCATACGGATGCTGACGATCGTTCCGGACTCGCTTCTGCAGCGGCGTATGTCATTCGCACGTCGAGTGGCGGTGGACCCGCTCGGGTCGATCGCCTTCGCGGCCGTTGCCATCGCCGCCTGCGCGGGCGGTGCAGGGGCGTGGGGGCTGGTCGCCGGGATGTACGCATCGCTCGTCGTCCAGGTGATCTTTGCGTGGGTTTTCGCCCGCAAGCGCCCGCGGTGGCGGGAGGCGTCGATGGAGATGTGGCGCGAGCTCAGTTCGTTCGGCCGTCCCGTCCTGGGGTCGGAGATCCTGCGCTTCGTCGCGTCACAGCTCGACGCCGTCACGCTCGGCCGGCTCGCGGGGACCGCCGCGCTCGGTCAATACCGCAACGGGTTGAGGCTCGCCCAGCAACCGGCAAACGCATTCGTCGACGTCGGGGCCTACGTGCTGCTGCCGTTGCTGGCCAGGATGAGCGGCCAGCCCGACCGGCTCACGGGGGCGGTCAAACGCGTGTTCGGCGTGACCGCGGCAGCGGCGCTCCCCGTGTCGGTCGCGATGATCCCGCTCGGCGTCCCCATCGCCGTCCTCAGCCTCGGACAGCGCTGGCGGCCGGCGGGACACGTCATCGCGGGTCTTTCGTTCATGCTCATCGGCATCGCCTCAAGCTCGGTCGCGGTGGAGGCGATCAAGGCGATCGGGCGGCCGCAGCTGCTCGTCCGGATGAGCAGCGTCTACCTCACCCTGACGGCAGTGTGTGTGACCGCCGGTGCCGTGTGGCTCGGATCGATCGGGGTCGCGATCGGGGTATCGCTCAGTGCGTGCCTGAGCGCCGTCTTCAATCTGGCGGTTCTCACCGGTCAGCTCGAGCTCTCGCGGCGCGAGTTGCTCAGCGTATGCGCGGGGCCCGCTGTGGCCTCAGCGGTGATGCTCGTCGTGATGCTCCTGTTCAGCGCGGCGATCGACCCGGCGTCGCGGTCTGAGCTCGCGGGGATAGGGGCGACCTTGGCCGAGGCTGCCATCGGCCTCCTTGCGTACCTCGCGGTCCTGGTCACCGTCGATCGCCCGCGCCGGGAGGACCTTCGCTCGCTGGCGGGGCGCCTACCCGGATTCGCGACGCGCTAGTGCCGGGGCTCCCGAGCCGACGGCCTGGACATTCGTCCGGCGTGACGGCGCCCGGATTGCGCCGTACGTGGACCTTTTTCTCACCAAGGCTCCGGCAAAACTCAACGATTGACCCAATGCGGCGTCGTGCGCTCAACTCTTTGGAAGCACGGCCGATAGCAGGGTTACCACCCCTCGCCGTGCCCCCTGGATCTCGTGAGTCGCTGCCGCACTCTCATACGCTTGGCTGCGCTTTTTGCATGCCTACTCGTCCCCGCATTCGCCGCGGCGGGCCCGGCATCGGCGGCGTCGTCGGTGTGTGCGCAGGCGTTTGGTTCCTTCTCGGCGTCGAACTTCCCCAGCGCCTGCTGGCGGCCCTATGGCTCCAGCTCGCCGTTTAACCGCGCGCTGCCGGCCGACCCCACCATCGCGCCCAGCTCGGCCTCGATCATCGCCAACCTGACCAGCAACCACGTCA
>JBAQGP010000511.1:0-14808 GCA_049287845.1 Solirubrobacteraceae bacterium
TCGCCTCAGGATCGAAGTCAGGTCGCAAATCGCCGGCGGCCTGAAAACGCGTGAGCATGTCGGCGAGGATGTTGACGGCCCCGTCGCGGTTGCCCTTGAAGGGGCTGTGAGCGCCGGCAAAGGTTGCGCGGACGATCTCCACTACGGCCCTGAGCTGATTCGGGTTGTCGCGAATGAACTCCAGGTTGGAGGAGATGTACGCGCGAAGCATCTCCAGGCCGGTTGTCTGCGCTTCGATGCGAGGCTGCATGTACGCCTTGGCCTGCTGGAGCACCTGGCTGATGATCTCGGCAATCAGGTCGTCTTTGCCGGCGAAGTGGTAGCTGATCACACCCTTGCTGATCCCGAGCCGTACGGCGATACGCGCGAGCGAGGCATTCGCGTAGCCGACTTCGGCCAACGTGTCGATCGCAGCCGCAACGATCTGCTCCCGCCTGGCGTTGGTCACGAACGTGCGGTGACCGTCCGATCCAGTTGGCCTCATGGTCAGAAATTAGCACGACTTACAACTTTCCTAGACCAATGGCCAAGCCGGTGATTGAGTTGGTGACATGGATTCAAGCTCGGCTACGACAAGGGCGGCGAGGCGATCCCGCTCAGCGGCCAGCTCGCATGTGCCGGCACTGGGCGAGCACGCGCTTACAGTTCAGCATCTGAGCAAGCGCTTCGGCGAGCGTGTTGCTTTCGAGGACGTTTCGTTTGAGGTCGGGTACGGCGAGGTGTTCGGCTTTCTCGGCCCCAACGGGGCGGGGAAGACCACGACTGTGAGGACGCTTGGCACACTGATTTCTCCCAGCTCGGGCTCTGCCACCGTGGCCGGTATCCCGTTGAGCGCGGCGAACGGACCAGCGATCCGCGCGCGCATCTCGATCATGCCCGAGTCACCGGGGTTGTACCTGCGTCTCACCGTGATGGAGAACCTCGAGTGCTTCGCCGGGCTCTACGAGCTGGGCCACATTCGCGGGCGCATCGAACGGGCGCTGCGGGCAGTCAACCTCGCCGACCGCGCTGGAGATCCGTGCGGATCGCTGTCAAAGGGATTGCGTCAGCGCGTCGCGCTGGCGCGAGCGCTGCTCAACGACCCGGCCGTGTTGTTCCTCGACGAGCCGACCGCCGGACTTGACCCCGTGGCAAGCCGCGAGGTCCACGAGCTCATCGTCTCCCTTCGAGACCAGGGCGTGACGATCTTCCTCACCACCCACCGGCTGGAGGAGGCCGAGCGGCTCTGCCATCGGGTGGCGATCCTCAACACGACGTTGCGGCTACTCGGCCGGCCCGACGAGCTGCGCGACCAGCTGTTCACCAACCGCCTGGAGGTCGCGCTTCGCGCACATCTCGGGGAACCCGAGCTTGTCTTCGATTCCCTTCCCGGTGTGGAGGGATGGGAGAAGCTCCCCACGGGTTACGCGCTCGCCGTGTCCGACCCCGAGCGAGCGGCTCCGGCCGTCGCGCGAGCGCTCGTCGCAGCCGATGCCGACATCCTCTCGATCGCCGAGTCCCGACACTCCCTGGAAGACGTCTATCTCGAGCTGATCGACGAGGATGTGGAAGCGAGGCGACGGTGAGCTTCAGCTGGACCCGTGTCGGCGCGATCATCGTCAAGGAGCTGCGGGATTATCGCCGCAACCACTTCGTGGTTGGCACGATGACAGTGATGCCGCTGCTCTTCATCGCCCTGCCGTTGATCCAACTGTTCAATTCCTATGCGCACGTGGACAGCACCAACCTCAACCTGCACGTTGGGCTCTCGATGCTGTACATGCTGGTGATCCCGTCGTTCATGCCCTCCACCCTCGCCGCCTACTCGGTGGTGGGTGAGCGCGAGCAGGGGACCCTTGAGCCGGTGCTGATCACCCCCATCCGCAGCGAGGAGTTCCTCATCGGCAAGGCGCTGGCCGCGTTCGTTCCGACGGTCGTCATCGCCTACCTGGTCTTTGGCATCTTCCTCGCCGCCGCGGCGCTCTTCGCCCATCCCGCGATCGCCTCGGCGATCTACGCAGGCACGCATGTGCTGGTCCAGGTGCTGTTCACCCCGCTGGTTGCCGGCTGGGGGATCTGGGTTGGGATCGCGGTCTCCGCCCGCGCCACGGACGTGCGCGTCGCCCAGCAGTTGAGCGTGCTCGGGAGCCTGCCGCTGCTGGCCATCCTGGCGCTGATATCGCTGAACGTGATCACCGTGTCAACCGCGCTTGCGATCGGCCTCGCCGCGGCGCTGCTTGCCCTCGACGCACTCGGCTGGCGCGCAGTCGCAGCGCTGTTCGACCGAGAACGACTGATCAGCGGCACGCGCACCTGACTCCCTCGCAGCCCCGACGAGCACCACCGACCCAATCAACGAACGGACCCCGGAATGTCATCAACGGTCACTCTTAAACGCGAAGCCACAGGCGCCATCGAGCTTCGCCGCAGCGCCTTCGAGATCATGCTGGACGGTCAGCCCGCCGGCTCGATCGGCCGGCACCAGACCGTCGAGGTGCCGGTTGACCCCGGGCCGCACACGCTCAAGGTCAAGACCGGCCGCTACTCAAGCCCCGCCAGGACGTTTGACGCAGCGGACGGCGAGAACATCAACTTCCGCTGCAACGGCGCGATCCTGTGGCCCCAATACGTCGCTTCGCTGTTCGTGCCGACCATCGGCCTCAGGCTCAAGCAGTAACCACCGGACCGCCAGATCTCCGGCAGCCTCCGATCCGCGTGCCGCGACCTCGAGCGGATGGCGGCGTTCTACCGGCCTCGGGCGTGACAAACCCCCTCCACTCCTCGCAATTCACGGCGAATCCGGACGAGCTGCGGCGTTGCTCGGCCGCCTCGACCGAGCAACCCCGTGCGCCCGGAGCCGTAGTCGCTGGTTATCCGTAGTTCAGCCTGAGCTTCGCGAAGAAGTCCCCGAAGATGAGCCGCGAGTCGACGGACTTGTAGACGCGGATCTGCCGACCGGAGGAGCGGGCCTGATAGGTCCCGTCGGGATTGATCAGCGGCGCGTACATCGTGTCGTACTGGGCGCTGCCGACACCGCCGCTCCCAGTCGGGTCATACGCGTTGGTGAGCGCGGTGAGCAGCACGAGCGGGCTGTCACCGAGCACGTACTGCTCGCCGAGGTTGGGGAAGCCCTGCGGCGGGTTGTTGAGGCGGTTGAGCAGCTGGGCGTAGAGCCACGCGCCGATGCGGCCGTGCGGCTTGACGTGGAGCTGGAGTTCGGTCACGCCGACGGCGTTCTGCGCGTAGGCATTGGAGGGGACCTGCCAGATCGGGATCGGCGAATCGTTGAAGACCACCTGTGCCGCGGTTGGGTCCTGGGAGAGGTTGTACTCGCGGCCGCCCGCCGGATAGGGCGCGCCGCCGATCCACACGAGGGTGAACTTCGAGGCGATGTCCGGGCGCATGAGGTAGGCGCTGGCCACGTCGGTGAGGTTGCCGCCGACCGTGACGTAGAGCGGAAGCGTCGTGTCGGTGCGTGTGGCCTCGGCGATGAGCGCGCGGGCTCCGTCGGACGTCTGCGGCGTGGTGCGGTTGGTGAGCTTGACGTTGGAGCCCGCGTAGACCGGTACCGAGCGCGAAAGGCCCATCAGCCGCAGCATCTCGCGCGCGATGGGGACGCCATCGGTGGCCGGAGTCGATGACGGGTCGTCGCTGTTGAGCGTCGTCACCAGCCCAGTGACGACGGTGGACGTGCTGAGCAGCGCGTGGACGGTCGCGAACAGGCCGTCGGGATCGCCGCTGGCGTCGTTGAGATCCAACACTCTGGCGCGCGCACCCTTGGGGTCCTGGAAGGCTCCCCCGCCCCAGCTGCCGTGTGTGTGAGCGGCGGGCTCGCGGCGGACGGCGGCGGATGCCGGCGCTGTGGCTGCGGTCGTGACGGCGCCTCCCGCGGCCATGAGCCCGGCGCCTTTGAGGAGTGTTCTGCGATCGATCATGTGACCCTCCCGTTTGTAGTGATGGATGCCCGCGCTTTGAGGGGGCAGGGCGGCCCGGAATGCCCGCGAGGGCACTGAGCGGGCCGGTGCAAGGAGGAGTGACTCGCACCGGCCCGCCGCGGTGGCTTCGCGGCTCAGGCTGCGCCTGAGTAGACGAAGTTGTTGACCTTGCTGGCATTGGCCGGAGTGATCAGGTAGCAGGGCAGCAGCTGCTTCTCCTGCGCCGGCTTCTTCCCGGTCTTGATGTAGGCGTTGGCCTCGTCGACGGCCTGCTTGGCGAAGATCGCCAGGGGCTGCAGGACGGTGGCCTTAATGCCGCCGGTCTTGATCGAGTTGACCACCTGCTGACTGCCGTCCAGGCCGGTGACGATCACGTTGGTGTGGTGGGTGGCCTTCAGGGCCGCGAGCGCGCCAAGCGCCATCGTGTCGTTGCCCGAGATGATCCCCTTGATGTCGGGATGGGCCTGCAGGAGCGTCTCGGTGACCTGGAAGGCCTTGGTCTGGTCCCAGTTGGCCGACTGCTGGGCCGCCATCTTCAGGCCCGAGATCTGGTTGAGCACCGAGTGATAGCCCTGTGAGCGGGTGGCGGCGTTGGTGTCGGTGGACAGCCCGAGCAGCTCCGCATATTGACCCTTGTCGTGCATGAGCTTCGCGAACTCGGCGGCCCCGAGCTGCGCGCCGGTGTAGTTGTTGGACACCAGCTGGGCCACCGCGATCCCGGTCTTGTTGATCTCACGGTCGATCAGGAACGATGGGACGCCAGCGGTCTTGGCCTTCTGGATGGCGGCGATGCTGGCTGTCGCGCTCGCGTTGTCCAGGATGATGGCCGCGGCGTGGTCGGAGATCGCCTCGTCGATCTGCGTCGCCTGAAGGTTGGGGTCGGAGTTGTTGTTGAGCACCAGCGTTCGGTACCCGAGCTTCTGCGCCTCCTGCTTGGCGAGCTTGGCCTCGGCGGCGAAGAACGGGTTGCTCAGCGGCGGGACATCGATGACGATGAGCTTCTTCCCGCCACCGCCGCTTGACGCGGGAGCCGCGGAACTGCTGGCTGATGAGGTGGCGGCGCTCGATGTGGCACTGCTCCCACCGGGTGCACTTGAGCTCGACGATGATTGTGAACTGCCGCTGGAGCCACATCCGATCGCGACCGTGCTTAGGGCGCAGACCACTGTGGCCAGTCGCGCGAGCGACCGCGCCGTCCTCTGACGATTCATGTTTCTCTCCCTCCCGCGACCCTCCGGTCGCGTTGTTTCAAGTGTGGATTGCCTGTGACTAGGCCTTCACGGCGGTCTCCTCGCTCTCCACCACCTCCTCGACAGCCGCCGCGGCGACCTCTGTGGCCTGGGCCGCCTGACGGCGACGCTGCGCCTCGTCGACGGCCACCGCCGTCACGATCACCATGCCCTGGGCCACCTGCTGCCAGAAGCTGGAGACGCCGACGAGCACCAGCCCGTCGTTGAGAAATCCGATGACGAACGCGCCCAGCACCGTTCCGCCGATCCGCCCGCGGCCGCCGAACAGCGACGTCCCACCGAGCACGACCGCGGCGATCGCGTTGAGCTCGTAAGACGTGGCTGTATCCGGAAAGGCCGAGCCGAGCTCGGAGGTGATGAGCAGTCCGGTGAGCGCGGCGCAGATGCCCGAGATGACGTACACGCCGAGCTTGACCCGGTTCACGCGGATGCCTGCGAGCTCAGCGGCCCGCTCATTGCCGCCGACCGCATAGACGCGCCGGCCGAAGGCGGTGCGCTTGGCCACGTACACCGCGACCGCGATCACGAAGACGAACAGGATGATCTCGAAGGGGATGCCGAAGAGGCTTCCGGTGGCCAGATACGAGAACCCCGTGTTGTGCAGTTGCGCCGTCCCGCCGAGGTTGGCGAAGGTGTTGCCGCCGTCGCTGAGGTCGGCCAGGCCGCGCGCCACCGAGAGCATGCCGAGCGTCGCGATGAACGGAGCGACGCGCAGGCGCGTGATCACGGCGGCGTTGATCGCGCCGACTCCGGCGCCGAGCCCGAGCCCGATGAGCACGATCATCGGGACGTTGAACCAGATGATGATCCCCAGCGGGTGCAGGATCAGTCCGTTGTTGAGCAGCGCGCCGGCGACCATGCCGATCAGCCCAGCGATCGAGCCCACCGACAGGTCGATCCCCGCGGTGAGGATGACGAAGGTCTCGCCGATCGCCATCGGCCCGATGACCGCGACGTGCTCGGTCATCGTCAGCAGGTTGGAGCCGGTGAAGTAGTCCGACGAGATCACCGAGAAGACGATCACGATCGTCAAAAAGGCGACGAACGCACGGAGCTTGAGGACGAGGCGCCACCACCCGCGCCAGCTGCGCAGGTCGCCGACGAGCTCGCCGCCGATCCCGAGCTGCTCGGTCAGGCCGCTGAGAGCACTCATGCGGCGACCTCCCGCGGGCCCTGCGCGTTGGAGGCCGCCACCAGCGCCTGGGCGTTCGCCTCTTCGCGCATGACCTCATCGACCAGCCGACCCTTTGCCAGGACGAGGATCCGGTCGGCCATCCCCAGCACCTCGAGAAGATCAGACGAGGAGAAGAGGATCGCGAGCCCGTCGCTCGCCAGAGATTGCATCACGCGATACAACTCCGTCTTGGACCCCACGTCGATACCCCGCATCGGGTCGTCCATGAGCAGCACCTTTGGGGCGGTCATCACCGCCCGGGCAACGACCACCTTCTGCTGGTTGCCGCCCGACAGCGCGGTCACCGGCTGCTCGAGGTCGGCCACCTTGACGCCGGTCTGGCGCACGACGTCGCGTACGGCCTCCACCTCGCGGCGCGGCGAGAGGCCCGCGGCTGAACGCAGAGCCCCCAAGCTCGCCAGGGAGACGTTCTCCCGCACCGACATCGCCTGGACCAGGCCAAGCCGCTGACGGTCCTCGGGCACCAGGAACATCCCGCTGGCGATCCGGCGCCCGACGTCCATGCCTTCCAGACGCACCCCGCCGACGGTGATCTCGCCTGAGACGGTTTCGCGCAGGCCGATGAGGGTTTCCAGCAGCTCCGTCCGGCCCGCGCCCATCAGCCCGTACAGCCCGACGATCTCGCCGGCCGCCAGCGAGAAGGACACGCGGTCGAGCAACAGCGACCCGTCCGGGCGCGGCGCCGTCAGGTCGGTCACCTCGAGCGCGGCAGCACCCGTGTCACGTGCCGCGTAGGGGTACAGCGTGTCAGGGTCGTGCCCGATCATCTGCTCGACGATCCAGTGGACGTCGATGTCGCGCACGGCGGCCTCGGTGACAAGCCGACCGTCACGCAGCACCGTAACGTGGTCGCCGATTTCGGTGATCTCCTCGAGCCGGTGAGAGATGTAGACGATGGCGACTCCGGACTCGACCAGCCCCCGGATGACCCCGAGCAGCGTCTCGACCTCTACGGTGGAGAGCGCCGAGGTGGGCTCGTCCATGATGAGCACCTGGACTTCCTGGGCCAGCGCACGGCAGATGACCACGATCTGCTGGATCCCGACAGGGAGCTCGCCCATGATCGCCCGCGGACTCACAGTCTGACCCAACCGCCGCAACAGCTCTCCGGCACGGCGCTCCTGCTCGCGCAGGCGCACACCGGCTGTCGAGCGAAGCTCATTGCCGGCGAAGATGTTCTCCGCGACGCTGAGGTCGGGGAAGAGCTGGATCTCCTGGTGGATGAGGCGGATGCTGAGCTCGCCTGCGGCGCGCGGCGAGGGGAGCTCGACCGGCTTTCCGTCCAGGAGGATGCGTCCGCTGGTCGGCTGATGGACCCCGGCGAGGATGCCCATCAGCGTCGACTTGCCCGCGCCGTTCTCGCCGACCAGCGCGTTGACCCGGCCGCGGTAGACGTTGAAGTTCACGCCGTTGAGGGCGACGGTGCGCCCGAACACCTTGCTGATGGCCTCGGCCCGCAGGATGACGTCGGCGTCATCGGTCACGGTTTGACCTGTACCGTGATGGGTGTGATGAGTGGCTTGCCCGGGTTCAGCGTGAACGCGCCGGTGAAGGTGACGCGCTTGCCCTTCAGCTTGCCGTTGTCGAGCTTGTCCAGCGTGGTGGTGACGATCCGCTTGTTGATGGCGGTCGCCACTTCGCTGTAGGTGACCTGATCGGCGAACTGGTTGAAGCTGATGAACTTCATGGCGTCGCGGACATCGGTGCCCGTCAGGATCGGGCCGAGCTGCATGTAGGCGGACGGCGTCGTTGCGCCGCCGAGAGCGAGCCCACCCTGCGACGGGATCCCGGAGGTGTTGACCGAGACGATGCGCGCCGTGCCCTTGACCAGAAAGGTCGGCTGGCCGCCGAGCGTGGCGACGTTCCCGTAGCGCTTGGCGGTCGCCGCCTCATCCTTCTTGAGCCTGCTCAGCAGGATGGGGAGCTCGACGGCCCCCTGGTGGACTGTCGGCAGGATCTTCGTCGTCCAGTACTTGTTGACGTAGTCGGTCGGGTCCAGGTTGGTGCTGGACGCAACCGTGGACCCCGCGCCGGGCGGCTTGATGTCCTGGACCGCCCACTGCGGGTCGATCACGAAGAAGACGATCACCACCACGATCGCGGCGGTGATGAGCTGGCGCTTGCGCGCCTGCGGGCCGCCGTCGCGCGGGAGGCGCGGGAGCGCAGCGGCGATCCGGCTCACGCCGGCATCTCCCACACGCCGCTGTCGTCGGGATCGGCCAGCGCACCAGCCACCAGACGCTCGGCGGTGAAGCGATCGGTGATGAGCACGTTGACCAGCCGGCCCTCCAGCGCGGCCCGGATCGCGGCGAGCTTGGACGCGCCGCCTGCGATTCCCACCGACCGCGACACCTGACGGATCTGGTCAAGCGACATCCCCACCACTCGCTCGTTGAACGGGCTGGAGACCGGCAGCCCGGATGCGTCAAAGAAGCGCAGGCAGATGTCGCCAACGGCGCCGAGGGCCTCGAGCTCGGAGAGCTCGTCCTCGGCGAACACGTTGCCGCTCTCGCCCAGCAGGCGCGACGGATGCAGCGCGCCGATCCCCACCAGGGCGATCGTCAGCTTCTCGAAGTAGGCGGCGGTCTGGTGCAGCTGGGGGTCAGCCAGGTAGGCGGCCGTGGCCGCAGCCGAGCCGGTCACCCCCGGAGCCGGCAGGAAGTGAGGCTCGGCCGACACCAGGGAGGCGAGCTGCTCGGTGAGGCGAGTCGCATGCGCCTCCGCGGTCGGGTTGCCGATCCCGCCCAGGATCTGGACGACATGGCTGCCGGGCGTGCGGCGCAGCGGCTGCATCGAGCCCACCATCCGCAGCAGCGTGCCGCTCCACGACGAGATGCCGATGACCTCGTCGGTGCCCAGCGTTGTCTCCATGTACGTTGCCGCAGCGCTGCCGAGCTCCCGCAGCACGGAATCGTCGCGGTCGTCGGCGCAGTCGGCGACGACCGCGTCGGTGAGCTCGAAGCGTCGCTCCAGCTGTTCCTCGAGGTCCGGATAGACACCCATCGGCGTCATCACCGTGGTGCGGACGATTCCCTCCTTCTCGGCGGCGGCGAGCAGGCGTGACACCATCGCCTGCGACAGCGAGAGCTTGGTGGCGATCACCGACTGCCGCAGGCCGCGCTCGTGGTAGAGCCTCGCCACCTTGGTCATCAGACGCAACCGCTCGACCGAGGTCATGCGATCGTTGCCTCCTGCCGTTCGGCTACTTCATTGACCGCTGCACGCCACGCGGCCATCAACTCTCGGCGTTGGTCGACCGTGATGGCGGGCTCGAATCGCTCCGCCCCGACGTGAGCCATGTGGTCGGCGTCGGCGAAGATCCCCGACGCGATCCCCGCCATCACAGCCGTACCGATCGCAGCAGCGTCCGGGGAGGCGCTGCGGAGGACGGGGCATCCCAGGAGATCGGCCTGGAATTGCATCAGCGCGTTGTTGCGGCTGGCCCCGCCATCGACCCGCAGCTCGGCCAGCGGGTGCTCCAGATCGCGCTCGAGCGCGGCCACGAGGTCGGCGACTTGGAAAGCGATCGACTCGACGGCGGCGCGGGCGAGCTCCGCGGGCCCGGCCGCGAAGGTGAGTCCGGTGATGGCCCCGCGCGCGTGTGGCTGCCAGTACGGCGCGCCGAGCCCGGCAAACGCGGGCACCAGATGGACACCCTTGGCGTCGGGAGCGGTTGCGGCCAGCTCCTGGACCGCCATGGCATCGGTCAGCCCGAGCACGCCGGCCAGCCAGTCGACGGTGGCGCCGCTGGAGAACACGTTGCCCTCCAGCGCGTAGGTGACCTCGTCGCGGCGCCAGGCGACCGTGGTGGCCAGTCCCGCGTGTGAGGTCAGCGGGGACTCCGCCGTCGGGGCCAGCAGCGAGCTCCCGGTGCCATACGTCGCTTTGGCGCTGCCGGGGCACACGCACCCCAACCCGAAAGCGGCGGCGTGTGAGTCGGCCAGGCTCGCCATGATCGGCAGTCCCACGACCGGCTCCAGCGTGGCGTTCTCGGCGATGGCGCCGCTCGATGCGCGCACCTGCGGCAGGCATGCCGCGGGGATCTCAAACAGGGCCAAGAGCTCCGCGCTCCACTCAAGGCGGTGGATGTCGAACAGGAGCGTACGGGAGGCATTGCCCGCGTCGGTGACGTGCGCCGCGCCGCCGCTGAGCCTGAACAGCAGCCAGCTGTCGACGGTGCCGGCGCATGCGGCGCCCGACTCCGCCGCCGCGCGGAGCGCCGGGTCGGCGTCCAGGAGGTGGCGTAGCTTGGAAGCGGAGAACATCGGATCGAGCGGGAGTCCGGTCAAGTCGTGGACAACCCGGTCGGCACCGTCGGCCCGCAGGCGTTCGCACAGCTCCGCGCCCCGGTTGTCCTGCCAGCTCACGCATGGCGTCAGCGGGCCGCCGCTGGCGCGGTCCCACAGGAGCACTGACTCACGCTGGCTCGAGAGCGCTAAGCAAGATGGAGCCGCATCGGCCAGCTGGGCCACGGCGGCGGCGACGCTGCGCCACAGCTCGTCCGGATCCTGTTCGACCCAGCCGGGGCGCGGATACGTGCGCGCCACCGGCGCGCTGGCGGATGCCATCGTCTGACCCGACGCATCGACGAGCAGGGCCTTCGTGTTCGTCGTCCCCTGGTCGATGGCCAGCACGGCGGTCATGCTGCCTTGCGCTCCATCAGCGCCAGCGCGCCGTCGCGGATGCCGGGCCCGTTGAGCCCAAAGTGATCGAGCAGCCACGAGGCTGACCCGGTCGGCGCGAACCCCGGGAAGCCGAGCAGCTGCGTCGGCACCGGACGATGCGCGACGATCGTCTCGGCCACTGCGCTGCCCAGCCCGCCGTGCACGGAGTGCTCCTCGACGGTGAGGATGGCGCCGGTCTCCTCCGCCGCCGCCGCCAGCTCGTCGGCGTCGATCGGCGTGACGGTCGGCATCGAGACGACGCGGGCCGATATTCCTTCATCGGCCAGCAGCCCTGCAGCATCGACGGCGCGCGAGACCATGGTCCCGTTGGCGACGATCGTGAGGTCAGACCCCTCGACCAGGCGTACGGCCCTGCCGATCGCGAAGCGGTACCCGTCCGCGTTGATCGACGGCACTCCCATGCGACTGACCCTGACGTACACCGGACCCTCGTGCTCGGCGGCGGCGCGCAGCGCCAGCTCTGTCTCCAGCGGATCGCATGGCACGATCACGACCAGGTTGTCGATGGCGCGCAGCCAGGCCACATCCTCGAGCGAGTGATGCGTCGGGCCGAATTCGCCGTAGGCGACGCCGGGGGCCATCCCGCACAGGGTCACGTTCGCGTTGGTGTAGGCGAGGTCGACCTTGATCTGCTCCAGCGCCCGCGCGGTGAGGAAACAGCTGGCGCCGGCCACGAAGGGCCGCTTAAGGCCGTTGGCGAGGCCCGCGGCGACCCCGACCATCACCTGCTCGGCGATGCCCACGTTGACCAGGCGGTCCGTGAAGCGGCGCTGAAAGGCGACGAGTTTGCTCGATGACACGGAGTCGTTGCACACCACGACCACCCTCTCGTCGTCCTCGGCCAGGGCCTCGACCGTCGTAGCGAAGGCGTCGCGGCAGTCATACAGCTTGGTCTGCTCGGCGCCGGCGGTCATTCCAGCTCCTCCAGGGCCGCGGCGATCTCTTCGTCCGAGGGCTGGCTGTTGTGCCACTTGACCGCGTCGCGCATGAAGGAGACCGGATAGCCCTTGTGGGTATGGGCGATAACGAAGCTCGGCCGGCCCGGCTCGGCAGGCAGGGACTCGAACAGGTCAAGGAGGGCGCCGTGGTCGTGCCCGTCGACCTCGGTGACGCCCCAGCGGAATGCCCGGGCCTTGTCCGCCAGCGGCTCGAGACCGCTCGTCTCCTCCGTCGGGGCGCCCTGCTGCAGGCCGTTGCGGTCGACGATCACAGTGAGCCGCTCAAGCCCGCGGTGCCCGGCGGACATCAGCGCCTCCCAGTTGGAGCCTTCCTGCAGCTCGCCGTCGCCGACGAGGCAGTACGTTCGGCGCTCGGACCTGTCCAGCACAGCGGCGATCGCCATCCCGACCGCCACGGGAAGGCCGTGGCCGAGGGGGCCGGTGTTGGCCTCCACACCCGGGACCTTCTTGCGGTCGGGGTGGCCGTTGAGGGGTGAGAGCGGCCGCATGTACTCGTTGAGCAGGTCGGGCGCGAAGAATCCGGCGCTGGCGAGCGCGGTGTAGAGCACGCCCGAGGCGTGGCCCTTGCTCATCACGAACCGGTCGCGGTCGGGCAGCTGCGGGTTGGCGGGATCGACGTTCAGTACCGCGAGGTAGAGCACCGTGACGATGTCGGCCGCGGAGAGGTCGCCCCCGACGTGGCCCAGCCCGGCCGCCTGGATCATCAGCAGCTCGCGGCGGCGGATGAGGCGTGCTGCCTCGGCCAGCCGGCGCAGCAGCTCGTCGCGCGGGAGGTCGCGGGACAGCACCGACGGCAGGGTCAGCTCGGGGGCGGTGGTCACTCGGCGATCACCTCACCCAACAGGAGGTCGTGGATGAGTCGCTGAGCCGCCAGCGCGTCTTGGCGTCTCCGCGCGGCTTCGAATGCTTCGGTGTCGATGCGGTCGAGAAGGCGCAGGAGTCCCCGGATCATCCGGATGCTGGTGGTCGCCGCGGCGACGGGATCCTCGCGGAAGGGGAACTGGTCGAGCTTCCATGGCTTGTCCCACCCCGCCCGGCGCAGCGTGTGCAGGAACTCGAATGTCTCGGCGAAGTGGACGGAGCCGACGGCCATGTCGTCGTCCCACGACCGGAAGTTGTCGTTGAGGTCGATGTCGATGAGCCGGTCGCGTGACAGGCACAGTTCCGCGGCGGCAGCCGGCGATTCCCCGGCGTAGAGCGAGTGCCCGAAGTCGAGGAGGACGCCGACGTTGTCCAGGCCGATGTCCTCGATTGCCAGCAGAGTGCGCGCCGCGTCGGAGAACAGCATGTGAGTGCGCGGCTCCTTGGGCTTGTACTCGATCGCGAACGGCATCTGCGGGTGGGGCTCGGCGATCTCCCGCATGCCGGCCACCGAGAGCTCCCACAGCTGCCGTGGATCTGACTGCAGCGGATAGTCGAACCCGTCCTGCCCTGGCCAGATCTTCATGTAGCTCGCGCCCAGCTCCTGGGCAACCTCCGTGGCGCGCGCCATGAGGTCCAGGGCACGGCGGCGGATGGCGGGGTCGGGGTTGGTGAACGCGCCGGCGCGGAACTGCTGCGTGTAGATCTCCGGCGTGATGGCCAGGGTCGTCAGGCCGGTCTCGTCGAGCGCCGCGCGCACCTCTGCGAGGGTCGCGTCGCCCCAGAACGGCCAGTTGAGGTCAAGTGACTCGAGCCCTTCGACGGTGGCAGCGGAACGGATCGCGTCGGTCAGCGGTACTGCCGGACCGTATCCGTCGGTCGCGTAGCGATCCACGAAGCGGCCGAACATCCAGATACCCGCAGAGAAGCTGTCCTTGCATATAAATTCAGTCATGTGATTCTACGCGGGACAGTAACACGATGGTCGTTTTGGTTGCAACCCGAACTGAGACCGGTTGTGGCTTCCAACGTCACTTTGAGGCTGCTGCCGTCGAACCGGCCCAGGGACCGGCGGACTGCAGCGCGAGCAGCCAGAGCGATCCGCGCCGGTCGCGATCTCCCCGAACCACGGCTGGTACCTCCTGAAACGAAATGGCCGGCCGCGTGGGTGGATGGCCTCAGCGATCCGACCGCGGCACCGGTGCTAAGAGAGCCGCTCCGCGACCCGGGATCAGGGCAACAGCGAAGCGCGAGAACGACGGGTGCGATACCGGCCTACGTTTCCACCACGGCTCGAGCCCTCCGCAAGCGACCTCTGTCTGGTCCGACCCCGCCTCGGCTCTGTCGCACAATCCAACGCTCTACGAACATCGGTCGGCGCGCCACGTGTGTAGCCCCAACTGTCCGGAAGCGGCCACGCGATCCCCGGCGGCACGGCTGCTGCTCGTCCGCTCGCAGCCTGGTTCTCTCGCGCGCCGGCGCACGCTGCCAGAAGCTCGTGAGCGGCCGCTCGGGTCCGCCACCCGCGCTATCCGCGCACCAAGCCGTTACGGTCGCGTAGATGATCTGGGAAACGATCAAAGCGATCTTCATCGATCGTTGGCTTGACCTCCGAAAGCTGCTCCGCAGGCAACGACGACGCGGCTCGGACCCTGACAGCGGCTAAAGCAGGGCCCGTTGATCAAATCGAGCAGCGGACGCGCTACGAGTGTCCGTGAGGGACGCACAGCCCAGACCCCCTCATTACGATTGCAAGGCGATCGGTGAACCAGCGAAACGACGAAGGGCCCAGGCACGTGCCAGATCCCAACAAGTTCCCGCTCGACCTACAAGTCACGATGTGCACCGACTGCGGCGCGCAGTCCGTCACCGGCCTCGACCTCACGTCCTGCCGGGAGCGGCGCCATGGCCTGGAAAGCGTCCACTATGAGATCGCGGCGACTC
>JBAQGP010000512.1:0-9330 GCA_049287845.1 Solirubrobacteraceae bacterium
CGTGTACACGGTCCGCGTGCTCGCCGCCCCGGCCCGGCCGCGGCCCTGCGTCGGCTCCAGGCCGATTCGCGCCTGGGCCACCAGTGACGCGCCCCTGGCCGCGACGGCCATGGGCAGGGTGGGACCGAGCACGACCGACAGGGAGAGGCGCCGCCCGGCGCGATGAGGACGCCCGAGCGACACCGTCGCGTTGACGGGAGCCTGCCAACCCGCGCTGGCGCAATCGCTCGCGGCATTCCAGCCGGCAGCGGCCGGCTGAGACACGCAGACGTTGTAGGCACCGGTCGGCAGGCCCAGGGCGCTGACGCGGTTGGCGGTCAGGGTCAGCGTCTTGACGACCGCCCCGGACGTCGTGGTCACCCTCGCGCTGACGGGCGCCGGCGACTGGCTGACGGTGGCGATGCGATTGCTCCACACGCCCACTCCCAGAGAGGGATTTGACCCAGTCGTCCACCGGCCGGGAGCGGTGTACCCCGGTCCGGGCCGATGAATGAACTGCACCATCCCGGGCACCATCTGGGAACGGGGCAGGTCGACGATCATCGTGTCGCCCTGTCCCAGCGACGCATCGTCGAGCCCGTCGAGGTTCATCTCCGAGATCGTGATCGCGAGCTCGCCCGTGCCAGGACGTGTCTCACCGGCCGCGTCGACGATGGCCACGTGACCGGTGTCGTTGCCCACGGCCCGGCGCGACCAGACCATCACGTCACCGGGTCGAGGGTCGCCGTCGACGCTGAGCCCCTCGGCCTGGGCATGGCCGGCCCAGGTCCAGGCATCCCAGTCGCTGACCGGGTCCACCGAGGGCGGGGCGCGGTCGTTCCAGATGTCAGGGCGCATCAGGCCGACGTAGTACGTGCACTGACCCCACCCGTAGGCGGAGACCGCCGGCCGGGCCATCCACGCCGACGCGTCCTCGGCCATCGACCAGCACACCGGCGCCGTCGGGGCGCTCACCTGCGCCGGGCATGGGCGCAGGGTCCGCGCCACATCGGCGGCGGTCGGCTGCCAGGACTGCGGCGCGACATCGCCCACGCTCGCGGCCGTGCCGACGCTCGCAATGCCAAGCAGCACGAGCAGCACAAACACACCCAGACGTCGCCGGAACATGGGTGCAGCCTCGGCACACCCGCGCGCCGTCCTGATCTCCTGGGCGCGGACTTCGACGTTCCGTCCAGGCATTAGGCTCCCGGCGGTGGCGACGTTCCTCGTCCTCCAGCACATCGCCTGCGAGCCGCCGGCGGCCTTCGAGGACGAGCTGCGGGCGTGGGGCGCCGCGCTTGACCGCGTCGAGATCGACGAGGGCGACCCGCTCCCCGACTGGCGCGGCTACGCGGGGATCATCGCCATGGGTGGCCCGATGGGCGCCTACGAGGACGAGCGCGTGCCCTGGCTGGTCGCCGAGAAGCAGCTCATCGCGGACGCCGTGCGCGCGGGGACCCCGTACTGGGGTGTCTGCCTGGGAGCCCAGCTGCTGGCCGCCAGCCTGGGCGCCCGGGCGTTCGCCGGACCTGCAGCCGAAGTCGGCGTGCTCCCCGTCCAGCTCACCGACGCCGCGCGCACCGACCCGGTATTCGGCGCGCTGCCACGCGAGTTCGTGGCGCTGCAGTGGCACGGCGACACCTACGACCTGCCCGAGGGCGCGGTCCGCCTGGCGAGCTCAGACGCCTACTCCGAGCAAGCCTTCACCGTGGCCAATGCCTACGCGATGCAGTTCCACCTCGAGATCGACGCCGCCCTGGCGACGAGCTGGGGCGAGGTCCCCGCCTACGCGCAGAGCCTGGAGCAGCTCCTGGGCCCGGGCGCGCTGCCCCGTCTCATCGCCCAGGTGCGCGCGCATCAGGCGCGAACGACCGAGCAGGCGCGGCGGATCTTCGCCGCATGGCTCGAGCATGTCGTCGGGCTGGAGCGCACCGGTCAGCCGATCCCGCGCGCGACGCACAGCCGCTGAAGCTGTTCCATCGCCTCGACCGTGCGTGTGGGCAACGCCTCGAGCGCCGCCGCCGCCGCGCGGAGATCGGGAATCGTCGCGGCGCGAGCCTCCAGCGCGAAGCGACCCAGCCAGCGCACAGCCGCGCGCTCATAGCGACCGGGGTCACCGTCGCGCAGCACCAGGCAGATCCGCAGGGCATCGTCGAGCGCGATCTGGGGGAGTTCCCGGGCCGCTCCCAACACCAGCATCTCGTTGCCGGTCTCGAGCGCCCGGCGAAACCGGGCGTAGGGACTACCGTCGCTCGTCATCGAACATATGTTCGCATGTCCGTCAACCCCGGTTGCTGGCAGCAGGCCCTGGGTAGGACCACGGCGAAGATGACTCAATCGCCGCGGCCGGCGCCGGTAGGGAACCGGTGGGCGCCGGGTTGCGCGCCGCAACCAAACACCGGAGGGAGACACATGATCACTGGGCTCATCGGAGTTCTGGTGGCGGTTGCCATCGTGCTGGTGCTGCTCAAGGTGGCGCTGTTCGGCGGCATCCTCGGGCTGGTGGCACTCGTCCTGCTCGTCCTGCTCGTGCTGGGCAGAATCTGACCGCGCCGCCGCTGCGCGGTCGCGCTCGCCGCGGCGGTCAGGCCGCCGGCGGCAGATCCGGATCGTCGTCGTCGGCGGCGCGCTCGGTCCGCTGACGCTGCTCGAGCTTGCGCTGCAGGTAGGCGGCCTTCTCCGCACGGCGACGGTGGCGGTCGGCGTCGGCCTCGTTGTCGGCCTCGGCGACCTGATCACGTTCCGAGAGCTCCTGCTCGCGCTGCCGGCGTCGCAGGTCCTCAACCGAGGGATCGTGGCCGCTCATGCACCGGAAAGATAGACCGCGGCGCGGCCGCTGACCGCTGCGCCCGTGCGGTAGCGTGGCCCGCGTGATCAGCCTGAGGCTCGTCTGCGCGGTGACGATGACGGCGAGCGTGGCCGTCGCCGGCTGCGGGTCGGGCAGGTCATCGACGACCAGCCGGGTCGACTTCAAGACCGGCTTCGCCACCAGCCAGAACGCGTTTCGCCAGCTCGTCACCGACATCGCCAAGGACCTCACTGGCGCGGAGACCAAGACGGACGCCGAGCTCGCCAAGGAGTTCGGCGTGCTTGGCGACCGCGCCGACCGGCAGGCAAGCCGGCTTGCAACCCTCACGCCGCCGGCCAGATACGCAACGCGCGTGAGGGCCGTCGTCGCGGGCTGCCATGCACTCAAGGCTGACCTCTCCAAGCTCTCGACCGCCGCCACCCACAACGACGCCCCGAGCGCCAGGACGGCGGCCCGGGCCCTGCTCACCGACGCGGCCAAGGTCAAGACCGCCGACACATCGCTCTCCAAAGCGCTCGGCCTGCCCTCGGCCCGGACTCGGCATCCCGGCGGGCAATCTTGATAAACTTGATGTAGTTAGTTATCTTGGTCGGACCATGACTGTCGACCTTCACCAGCACGTCTGGACCACTCCACTCCTCGACGCCCTCGCCCGGCGCGACCGTCTGCCCTTCGTCCGGCGCACCGACGGCCTCACCGTCCTGCATGGCGGCGGCGAGCTGCCCTACGTGATCGACACCGCCGCCGAGTCCGCGAACCGGCGCGCGCAGCTCCTGGAGACTGATGGGCTCCAGCGGGCGGTCGTCGCGCTGTCGAGCCCGATCGGCATCGAGGCGCTGCACCACGACGCGGCGGCCGAGCTCATCTCCGCCCACTTGGACGGGGTGCTGGCGCTCGGGGACCGGTTTGCCGCCTGGGGCCCGATCCCGGTTCAGGGGCCCGATCCCGCCGACGTCGACGTCGTGCTGCGCCGCGGCTGCACCGGCGTGTCGGTGCCGGCGTGCGCGCTGGCCGGACGGGAGGCCTTCGATGCGTTGGGGCCCGTGCTCGAGCGCGTCCAGTCCCACCGGGTCCCGCTGTTCGTGCACCCCGGCGGCGTCGCCGGCCCGCACGCACCCGAGGCGCCGCTCACCGACCCCTTGTGGTGGCGGGCCCTGACCGACTACGTGTCCCAGATGCAGGCGGCATGGCTGACCTTCGCCACCCGCGGGCGGCGCGAGCTCCCCGGGCTGGCCGTCGTGTTCGCCATGCTGGCGGGCGGCGCGCCGCTGCAGTCAGAGCGGCTGGCCACACGCGGAGGCCCCGCCGTCGACCTGAGCGATCCGCTCACGTTCTATGACACCTCCAGCTACGGACCGGCACTCATCGATGCCATGGCGGAATGGGTAGGCCCCGCCCAGCTCGTCTATGGCTCGGACCGCCCGGTGGTCGAGCCGGTCCGCACCGGGCGCGAGCGTGCCCTCATGGACAATGCGGCGCGCCTCGTGGGCGCGGTGGGAGCCCCGGTATGAGCCTGTCCATGGAGGAACTGGAGCGCTTCGCCACCGCGCTGGCCGAGTCCCCGGAGCGCTGGCGCCACCTCGTCCGCCACACCGAGGACGTCCGGGTCTACGAGCAGATCTGCGACGAGGAGGACGTCAACGCCTGGGTGATCTGCTGGAGCGAGGACCAGGACACGGGCTTTCACGACCACGACGAGTCGGCGGCCGGGATCGCAGTGGTCTCGGGCCAGGTGCGCGAGGACCGGCTGACCTTGGCCGGTGAACCGGTGTCACGCGAGGTCGGCCCGGGCACCACGTTCACGCTGCCCCCGGTGGCCATCCACCGCGTCCTGCACGCCGGTACCGGGCCCGCCGTCACGATTCACTGCTACTCCCCGCCGCTGCGCCGGACCGGCGCCTACCGGATCGCGGACGACGGCACGCTCGAGCGCGAGTCCCAGAGCTTTGAGGTGGAGCTCAGCGGCGAGCTCGCCGCAGCCTGACGGACCGGCCCTCACGGCCCGGCGCCCAGCCGCCCGCCGTCTGCTCGCTCAACGCCTCGTGCCCCGCCTGGCCGCCGATACGGATCGGCTAGCGTGAGCGCCGTGTACAAGACGGTGACGCACGACGGAGTGCAGGACGCCGTGGCCATCGAGGAGCCGCTGGAGATCCGGGTCGACGGCGCGGCGCTGGCGGTCACGATGCGCACCCCCGGCCACGACGAGGAGCTCGCGCTGGGGTTCCTCTACGGCGAGGGACTCATCGACGGCGTCCGCGAGGCCGGCCTCACCGAGGATCTCGCCGGCAACACCATCGAGGTCACCGGCCCGCTGACGGGCGATCCCGGCGTCCGCCGCTTCTACACCACGTCCTCCTGCGGCGTGTGCGGCAAGGGCGCGCTGGAGGAGGTGGCCGTGCTGAGCGCGCCGGTCTCCGCCGAGCCCACGATTCCGCGGCGCCTGGCCGCCGAGCTACCCGGCCGCCTGGACCAGCCTGGCTTTCGCCGCACCGGCGGGCTGCACGCCACCGGCCTGTTCGACGCCGGCGGGGAGCTGCTCTACACGCGTGAGGACGTCGGCCGCCACAACGCCATGGACAAGGTCGTCGGCCGCGCACTGATGGACGGGCGCGTGCCGCTGCGCGGCCGGGTGCTCTGCGTGAGCGGCCGGCTCTCCTTCGAGCTCGTGCAGAAGGCGGCCGTGGCCGGCGCGCCCATCCTCATCGGGGTCGGGGCCCCGAGCTCGCTGGCCGTCGAGCTCGCCGAGGATCGCGGCGTCACGCTGTGCGGGTTTGCCCGCCGCGGCACGGTCAACGTCTACACGCACTCACAGCGCATCGCCGGCTGACCGCGCGCGCTGACCACTCCGGCGAGCCGCCGCCCGGGGTCGGCGGCCCCGATCAAAATCAAGCGGCGGCGGCCTCTACCAGCACGGCCAGCTCCTCATCTGAGGTCCACGCCCCGACCGACGCGCGGATGAGCCCGTGCGACAGGATGCTGCGCACCACGAACCCGGCCTCCGCCAGCCGCGCCACCTCGGCGTCGAGATCCTGCGCCCGCGGCTTCCAGGCCACGAGCGTCGAGCGCCCGCGCGGACCCACCTCCATGCCACGCTGCGTGAGGCCGTCGGCCAGCCCAGCGGCCAGCTCGGCGGCGCGGCTGTGCACCCACTCCCAGCCCGCCTCCTCGAACACGCTCAGCGAGGCCAGCGCCCACGCGCTGCGCAGCCCCGGCGGGAAGCCGTGGTCAAAGCGGGCGGCGTTCTCGGCCGGATGTGAGTCCAGCGCGTGCGAGGCGTCGGCCAGCGAGCCGTAGCCGGGCCACGGGATCGTCAGCTCGTCGAGCCGCTCCCGGCTCACGTACAGGCAGCCGCTGCCCTCGGGGCCGCACAGCCACTTCTGCCCCGAGCCGGCATAGAAGGCACAGCCCAGCGCGTGGACGTCGACGGCCACCGCGCCGACGCCCTGCGCGGCGTCGAGGAGGACCGGCACCCCGGTGGCGGCCAGCGCGGCCGAGTCGACGACCTGTCCGCTCACCCAGGACACGTGCGAGCACGCCACCAGCCGTGTCGAGGTCGTCACCGCCTCGGCGATCTGCGCAAACGGCGCGACCGTGACGGTGACGCCGGCCAGCCGCTTGAGCCGGCCGAGCGGAGCCAGCAGCCCGGGATGCTCCTCATCACTCGTGACGATCTCATCGCCGGGACGCAGCGACAGACCGCCCAGAACGGTGTTGACGCCGTCGGTGGTGGAGCCGGTGAGCGCGACGTCGGCCGGTTCACAGCCGAGGACGCGCGCGTATCCCGCGCGCAGGTCACCGGCCAGCCCCCGCACCGTCTCCATGTACGCCTTGCCGGCCCGGCCCCCCGTGAGCTCGGCCTCGATGCGCTGGGTGACCGCATCGGCCGCGCGCTGGGGCAGCGGACCCTCGGTGCCGGCGTTCAGATACGCCACGCGCTCCAGGACCGGGAACTGAGCGCGAAACGCGGCGGGATCGGTCACGCCCGCATCTTATGCCGAGGCGACGGCGGGGCGGGACCCGCGGCGCGGGCCCCGCCGACCGTCGAGTGGCTCAGAAGGCGCCGGTGCCGTTCGGGGTGCCCAGACCGGTCGGGCCGTCATAGCCCGGTCCGGCGGTGCACAGGTACGAACCGCCGCAACTGCCGTTGGAGCCGCTGGTCACGTCAAACAGCGAGCTCGTATGGCCGTACGGATAGCTGCCGTACGTGATCGACGCGGTGTTGCCCGCCAGGGCGTACACCGAGGCGATGAGCGGCGAGCTCAGGCTCGTCCCGCCCACCTGGGCCCAACCGTCGAGCCCCTGCGCGACGCCCTCTTCGATCAGGGTGTCGCAGGTGCTGCTCGACCCGCAGTTGTTGTACGTGTCGTACACACCCAGGCCCGAGTTGGGGTCGGCGTCGGCGGACGCGTCCGCGACGGTGCGCGTGGCACACCCCGTGTCGGTCTGCCATGTCGGCTTGGTCTCAAACGCCGAACAGCCGCTGCCGGCTCCCGACCACGCGCTCTCCGTCCACCCTCGGGCGTTGGACGCCTGTGTCAGCGTCGTGCCCCCCACGGCGGTGACGTACCGGGACGCCGCCGGGTACTCCACGCCATAGCCGCCGTCGCCGGAGCTGACGGTGATGGCGATGCCCGGATGGTTGTAGGAGCTGTCCGTCGAGGTCTCCGACGAGGCCTCCGAACCGCCGTAGCTGTTGGAGATGGCCACCACTCCGGCCGCCTGGGCCGCGCTGTTCTCTGCGTTGGACAGAGCCGCGGTGCTGGCCGAGCTGGCCTCCACCAGGAGGATGTGGCAGGTGGGGCAGGCGGAGGACACCGCATCGAGGTCAAGGCTCTCCTCCTCGGCCCAGCCGTAGTCGCCGGAGGGCAACGGGCTGGCGGCGCCGTTCTGGTTGACCTTCCTAAAGCAGCCGTTGGCCGTCGTACACGCCGGCAGGCCGTAGGCCTGACGGAAGGTGTTGAGGTCAGACGCCGCGTTGGGGTCGTCATAGGCGTCGACGATCGCGACGGTCGCACCGGCGGCGTTGAGGCCCGTCAGCTTGTAGGCCGACTGGATCTGCGCCGGGCCCAACCCGGTTGGGCCAGCCATCACCTGCGGGCCGTTCTGCGTGGCCGGGCGGATCGCCCGCGCGAAGCAGTGCAGCGTTCCGGCGGACACTGCGTCGGCACAACCCAGGTTCACCGAGGGACCGCGTACGGGCAGCCGGGCGGCTCGTCCCAGCCCCGGTAGGGCGCTCGCGCCCGACACGCCGAAGGTGGCGCAGGCACCAGCGACCGACAGTAGAACCGCTGACCGCCGCGCCCAGCGCGCAGCAACCTTCGTCTCCATCACTTCTACCTCCCGCGGTAGGAAATGAACTGGCAGGAAATGAACTGGCTCCACAGTCTAACCAGAAAACAGAGCATCGTGAGGTGGCCAGACAGGCGGAGGGATCGACCCAGCCCGCCGCCCTCGCGAGCGCGCGGCCACGCGGGATCAGCCGGCGCCCTCGCGCACCAGCACCCCGGGGTGCAGTTGGCCTGGCCCGGTGTGCCCGCTGAGCCCGATCGTGAGGTCCAGCTCGGCCAGGATCGTCCGCAGCGTGGCCAGGACCCCAGCCTCGCCGCCGACGGCCAGCCCCCAGACGTAGGGACGGCCCACCAGCACCGCGTCGGCGCCGAGCGCCAGCGCCTTGACCACGTCAGCGCCGGAACGCACCCCGCTGTCGAGCAGGACGTCCATGTCCTCGCCGACGGCGTCGACGATGGCCGGGAGCGCGTCCAGCGTGGCGATCGCGCCATCCACCTGGCGCCCTCCGTGGTTGGAGACCACCACCGCGTCCATCCCGTGCTCGCGGGCGGCGCGGGCGTCCTCGGGATGCAGGATGCCCTTGAGGGCGATCGGCAGCGTCGTACGGCTGCGCAGGAACTCCAGGTCCGCCCAGGTCAGGCGTGGGTTGGTGAACACACCCACGAACTCGCCCACCGCGGCCCGGAGATCCTCCTCCGGAGGTTTGGCCAGCCGGGCCCGGAAGACCGGGTCGTGGAGGTAGTTGGCGATCCCGACGCCCTGGAGGAACGGCTGCCAGGCGCGCTGGAGGTCGCGCGGCTTCCAGCCGGGCAGGAACGTGTCGAGCGTGACGATGATCGCCCGGTAGCCCGCGCCCTCGGCGCGAGCCAGGAAGCTGGCGGCCAGGTCGCGATCGCTGGGCCAGTAGAGCTGAAACCACTTCGGCCCGTCACCGGCGTGGGCGATCTCCTCCATCGTCGTCGTCGACATCGTGCTCACCGCCATCGGCAGGCCCACGGCCGAGGCCGCTCGCGCCGACGCCTGCTCACCGTCGGCGTGCACGATCGTCTGCACTCCGACCGGGGCCAGGGCCACCGGCGCCGGACACGCGGTGCCCAGCACGGTCATCGACAGGTCGCGCGCGGAGACGTCGCGCAGCATGCGCGGGACGATCCGCCACCGGCGGAACGCGTCCTCATTGGCACGCATCGTGTCCCCGGTCCCGGCGCCGCCGCAGACGTAGTCGGCCGCCTCCGGGGCGGCGGCACGCTGCG
>JBAQGP010000513.1:0-7340 GCA_049287845.1 Solirubrobacteraceae bacterium
GTCTCAGGTTATGCCGGATTCGGTCTTCCTCATCACCGGCGCGTCGTCGGGCATCGGCGCCGCCACCGCGCGCGCCGCCGCCGACGCGGGCTACCGGCTGGCCCTGGCCGCGCGCTCCGTGGACAAGCTCGGAGAGCTGGCCGCCCAGCTCGGAGGCGAGGAACGCGCCCTGGCCATCAAATGCGACGTGACCGAGTGGGCCGACCAGGAGGCGATGGTGACCGAGGTGCTCGAGCGCTTCGGGCAACTCGACGTCGCCTTCGCCAACGCGGGCTTTGGCGCCAAGCGCGGCTTTCTCAGTGAGACACCGGAGTTCTGGCGCTCCATGGTGCTCACCAACGTCTACGGCGCCGCCCTCACCATCCGGGCGACGGTGGAGGCGCTGAAGGCGTCTCAGGGCCACCTGCTGCTCACCGGGTCGGTGGCGGGCCGCAGGGCTCTGCCCGGATCCCTGTACTCCGCCACCAAATGGGCGGTCACGGCGATGGGCGAGGGCGCGCGCCAGGAGCTCAATGGGAGCGGTGTACGGGTGACGCTGATCGAGCCGGGCGCCGTCGACACCCCGTTCTTCGAGAATCAGCCCAAGACGGCGCTGGTCGCCGAGGACGTGGCCCGCGCCATCATGTACGCCGTCTCCCAGCCGCCCACGGTCGACGTCAACGAGATCCTGATCCGGGCCACCTCCCAGGAGGGATGACAGCAGCGGGGTCAAACCTTGACGCCATGCGGACCCTGCTGCAGGGCTTCAAGGAGTTCCTCTTTCGCGGGAACGTCGTGGACCTGGCGGTCGCGATCGTCATCGGGACGGCCTTCACCGCGGTGGTCAAGGCGCTGGTCACCGACATCCTGACGCCGATCATTGCCGCGATCGTGGGCCAGCCGAACTTCGCGGGTCTCACCTTCACGATCCACCACAGCACCTTCGCCTACGGCGACCTGCTCAACAACCTGTTCACGTTCCTCTCGGTCGCCGCAGTCGTGTTCTTCTTCGTCGTCGCGCCCATCAACGCACTGATGGCCCGCCGTCACGAGGAGGACCCCGGCACCAAGCCCTGTCCGGAGTGCATGAGCGCCGTCCCGCTCGCCGCCCGGCGGTGTCCGTTCTGCACCTCGGAGATCGCCGAGGCGACCGCCTGAACGGGGCTACTCGGCGGAGCTGTCGGCCTGGGTGACCGAGATCACCCGGCCACGGCGGCCGGTGGTGAACTGCACGGTGCCGGGGGAGCGGGCGTAGATCGTGTCGTCCCTGCCGATCCCCACGCCCTCGCCGGGCTTGAACCGGGTTCCGCGCTGACGGACGATGATCTCCCCGCCGGTGACGGTCTGCCCGGCGAACAGCTTGACGCCGAGTCGCTTGGGGTTGGAGTCGCGGCCGTTGCGGCTGGATCCCAGACCTTTCTTATGCGCCATCGGTTGCCTCCACGGTCGCTGGCTGCTCTGCTGAGGCGGACGCCGCCTTGGCCTTGGACCGGCTCCGGCCCGATGCCAGCTTCAGCGAGGTGATCTGGATCCGGGTGAGGTCCTGACGGTGGCCGTTGCGGCGGCGGTAACCGCGCTTGGGCTTGAACTTCACGATGCGCAGCTTGGGGCCGCGCTCATGGGCGAGCACCTTCGCCTCGACGGTGACCTTGGCCAGGTCGTCGCCGTCCACCACGTTGTCGCCGTCGACGTAGAGCAGCGGATCGAGCGTGAAGGTGGCCCCGTCGTCCACGGGCAGGCGCTCCACGAGCAGCCACTCGCCCTCCTGGACGCGGTATTGCTTGCCGCCTGTCTTGATGATCGCGTACATGGTCAGTCCTCACCGGGCGAGCCCGTGGCCGACGTGGCCTTGGCGCCCGAACGGCGTCGCCCGCCTCTGCGGCCGCGACGCCGAGCCTTTGATTCTAGTTCATCGTCAGCGGCACCGTTCTCGGCGGCCGGAACATCGAGCAGCGAGGCCACCGCGGCGGTCCTCCCCACCTCGTCGATACGCACCAGGTGCTTCTCCCCCACGTACTTGGTCCCGCCGGTGATCGAGATGATGTAGCCGTCGATCTTGGCCACCGCGTCGCCGGGGCTGTACATGTGGGGCTCCACGATCTCGACGTGGACCTCCTCGCCTTCGCGGAAGGGCAGCGCACGCTCGAGCACCTGCTCGCGGTCGCCCTCCAGGAGCACCCGGAAGTGGTCGAGCGGGAGGCCCTCCGAGCCCTCGAAGTGAAACCACTTGCCCGTCTCCTCCTCGATGGCGTGCAGGACGCGGGCCTCATTGCCGGTGAACTCGGCGCTGACGCGCGGGTTCACCTGGAGGAGGACCGCCTCGGCCTCGGTCTCCTTGGCCAGATCGCGCATCCGGCGCTCGAACTCGATCGCGATCGTCTCCTCGGACTTGATGACGCCCTCGCCGTCACAGGTCGGGCAGGGCCGGGTCATGATCTCGCGGACCCCGTCGGTGACGTTCTGGCGCGTCATCTCCACCAGGCCCAGCGGGGAGATCTCGACCACGAAGGTCTTCGTGCGGTCCTCGTCCAGCGCCTTGCGCAGCAACTTGAGGACGGCGTCGCGGTTGCGCGCCCGCGCCATGTCGATGAAGTCGATCACGATGATTCCGCCGATGTCGCGCAGCCGCAGCTGGCGCACGACCTCGTCGGCGGCCTCGAGATTGGTCTTGGTGATCGTGTCCTCCAGGCGGGCGCCCTTGCCCCGCCCGATGAACGAGCCGGAGTTGACGTCGATCACCGTCAGCGCCTCCGCGTAGTCGATCATCAGATAGCCGCCGCTGGGCAGGTCCACCCGGCGCGAGAGCGTCGAGTCCAGCACCTGCTCGACCCCGTAGGCCTCGAACAGCGGCTCCTCCTCCTCCCAGAGCTCCACCTGCTCGACCAGCTCGGGCGCGGTCCGGCTGAAGAAGGACAGCAGCCGGTGGTGCTGCTTGGGGTCGTCGACGACCGCGCGCTCGAAGTCGGCGGAGAAGATGTCACGCACGACGCGGACCGAGAGATCGGCCTCCTGGAAGACCAGCGCGGGCGCCTGGGTCTCGGCGACGCGCTTCTCGAGCACCTCTCCGAGCTTGAACAGGTACACCATCTCTCGCTCCAGGTCGGCACGCTTGGCACCCTGGGCGGCGGTGCGGATGATGGCTCCGGCACCCTTGAGATCCAGCTTGGCAGCCTCCTTGCGCAGGCGCTCGCGCTCCTTGTCATCGAGCCGCCGCGACACGCCCACACCCTCGCCATAGGGCGCGTAGACCATGTAGCGCCCGGCGATGGTCAGGTCCATCGACAGGCGGGCGCCCTTGGTCTTGAGCGGGTCCTTGACGACCTGGACGACGATCTCCTGACCGGGCTTGAGCATGTCGGTGATGTTGCGGCCCTCGCGGCTGCCGCCCCGTCCGCGCCGCGGCGCCTCAACGCCCGGCAGCACGATCTCGTCGACGTGCAGGAACCCGTTCTTCTCCAGGCCGATGTCGACGAAGGCGGCCTCGAGGCCGGCCAGCACGTTGTCGACGCGCCCCTTGTAGATGTTGCCGACGATCGAGCGGCTGCCGCGCCGCTCCAGGTAGAGCTCGGCGACCTTGTACTCACTGGGCATCGATCCCCCGGCGCCCTTGCGGCGGCGCCGTGAGGGGGCTGAGCCTGGCTTGCGAGGCGCGACCGTTCCGGCCGCCTCCAGCAGCGCCACACGGGTCTCCCCGCGGTCAACGCTGACCAACACTTGCTTCTTCAATTGTTTTCAGTCCTTTGCTAATTAAAGGCCGCTGCGGATCTGGTCGCGCGGCGTTACGAAATCAGGGTGCGGGCTTTCCCACTGGCTGCCATCCGGGCCTGAACGTAGATCGATTGCAGGAGCCCGTCGGCGATGAAGGTCACGATGACCGAGGACCCTCCATAGCTGAGGAGGGGCAGGGGGACGCCGGTGATAGGCATGATCCCTATGGTCATACCCACGTTGACGAAGATCTGGAACATGAGCATCGCCAGGATGCCCGCAGCGATGAGCGTCCCGAAGAGGTTCTTGCTCATCGTCAGGATCCGCAGAGCACGCCAGATCAGCAGTGCATACAGCGACAGCACGACGACAGCTCCGACGAATCCGTAGGTCTCTCCCACGGCGGCGAAGACGAAGTCGGTGTCATTGGCGGGAAGAAAGTTCAATTTGGTCTGGGTCGCATTGTTTCCGCGCCCGGTCCTCTGCCCCGAGCCGATGGCGATCTGCGATTGCTGTAGCTGATAGCACGGGTCGGGGACACCTGGTGTCGACTTCGCGCACCCCGAGGGCTGCAGGAAGGCCGTCAATCGCTGGATCTGATACGGCTTGAGCACGTGCACCCCGGCCGCGGGCGCGCCGGCGAGGACGATCGCCACGGCGGCGGCGAAGATCGCCACCAGCGCCCCCAGCTGCTTGAACGAGGTGCCCGCGAAGAACAGGATGCTGAAGCCGACGGCCAGGTAGACCATTCCCGTGCCCAGGTCGGGCTGGGGGATGACCAACAGCGCCGCGAGGATCGCCAGCAGCATGACCCGCACCGTGCTGCGCCACTCGTGGACCCGGCGCGTGCGATCGACGGCGAAGCCCGCCAGGGCCACGATGAGCAGCACCTTGCCGAACTCCGAGGATTGGAACTGCAGGAACGGCAGCGGGATCCACCGCCGGGCTCCCTGGATCCGCGGCATGCCATAGACGACCAGGTTGAGCGTGACCATGATCCCGAACAGCGCGTACTTGAACTCCCGCAGCCGCGAGTAGTCGATGCGGCCGAGCACGAGCGCGACGAGGAGCCCGATGCCGCCAAACAGCGCCTGGCGCTGCACGTAGTAGAGGGGGTGGCCCGCCACCGCGTGTGAGGTCGCCCCCTTCAGCGTCTCCAGTGAGCAGACCATCAGCCCGATCGCCCCGAGAAGCAGCATCGGGTCGATCAGCGGCAGCGTCCGGACGCGCGGTACGACGGTCTCGTCGGCGGGCGTGATCGGCGTGGCGCTCATAGTGTGGAGTTGGCCCCCGCGATGTACCTGCCGGGCTTGCCGAAGAACCACTGCGAGAGGATCTGGCGAGCCACCGGAGCGGCGGCGACGTCACCGAAACCGCCCTTCTCGACGTGGACGACCACGACGATCGGCTTGTTGGTGCCGTCGACCACGAAGCAGGCATACCAGGCGTAGTCGGGCTGGTTTGAGTACTGCGCGGTCCCGGTCTTGCCGTAGACCTTCATCGGGAAGTTGCCCATCACGTCGTCTGACGTGCCGCCGGCGGTCTGCGCGGCGTCGTTGAGACCCTGGAGGATCGTCGAGCGGTAGAACGGGTTGATCGGGATGTGGCGGGAGTTGGGCGGGTTGATGGTCTGGAGCACGGTGCCGTCCTGGTCCTGGACGGCCATGCCGAAGTGCGGGCGCACGACGGTGCCCCCGTTGGCCAGCGCCGAGTAGGCCACCGCGAGCTGAAGCGGCGTCACCTGGACATCGCCCTGACCGACGGCGAGGCTCTCGTTGTCGCCGATCGACCATGGCCGGTTGGTGCCGTCGGCGATTCCGCACCCGCCCGGGGCGTGCTTCCTGGTCCGATGCCAGCCCGGGTGGTGATGGGCACTGGTGGCGTGCCCGTCGGTCCACGTGAACGAGCCGGTGGCGCTGTCGCACTCGGCCTCGAGGCGGTTGCGGCTCGCCCGCCACAGCGGGCTGGGGAGGGTGCCGGTCACCTCGGCCGGTAGGTCGACGTCGGTCGAGCGCCCGATCCCGAACGCCTTCGCCGTCGCGTCCAGCGGTCCGCCCGCGGGCGCCTTGCTGGGATCCACGTTGAGCCGCGCGCCCAGGTTGTAGAAGAAATCGTCGGAGGAGACGCGCAGCGCGTTGACCAGGTCGAGCGTCCCGTCGACGGCGTGGCCGGCGTTGTGGCGACATTGGGTCGCCGCGCCGGTGCCGACGCAGAACGTGCCGTTGTCGGTGTAGAGGCTGCTCGTGCTCCACTCCCCACTCGACAGCGCCGCGACGGACGTGATGGGCTTGAACGTCGACCCGGTGGGTCCGGCGCTCTGGGTCGCGCGGTTGAGCAGGGCATCCCCGCCGTTGGGGTTGATGAGCTGGTCGTATTTGGCCTGGCTCAGGTTGCCGGTGAAGACCGACGGGTCAAAGCTCGGCAGCGATCCCATGGCATAGACCGCGCCGGTGTCGGGGTTCATGGCCACGAACGAGCCGCCAGGCGAGCTGTTCAGGCTCATCGACTGCGCCAGCGCCTGCTGTCCCACCCGCTGAAGCGCGGAGTCAAGCGAGACCCTGAGGTTGTGGCCGCCCACGGGGCTGTGGGTCCCCAGATCGCCGGTGGGCTGGTTGAGCGCGTTGACCTGGACCTGCTGGTAGCCGTCCTTGCCCCGCAGGAAGCTGTCGTACTGCGCCTCCAGGCCGCTCTGGCCGACGATGTCGGTGCGCGCCGCGCCCGGATAGGACTTGGCCGCGATCTCGCCCGTGTTGATCGGGCCGACCGTCCCCAGCACCTGGGCGGCCAGCGTCGTGAACGGGTAGTGGGTGACGTAGACCTTCTGGACCTGGACGCCGGGGAACAGACGCTGGTTCTCGGCGAGGTAGAACTGCATGATGCGAGTCACGACCGAGCCCGAGCGCACCGTGACGTCGGCGTAGGACTGCAGCGTCACCTGCTGGCCCACGGCGCAGGCGATCGGTGAGAGCCGGAACACGTTGGGCGTGGCCATGTGCAGCTGACAGCGGGCGCGCTTGGTGGGCAGCCCCAGCACGTGGGCCAGGCGGTTGTAGACGATGGCGTCGGCCCTGGGGGGATGCTCGAGGGTGTCGAGCTTGTCCAGCGTCACCGGCGTCGGAAGATCCTCGGGCGAGATCTGGACCGCCAGCGTCTTGACGCTGTCGACCAGCGGCGTCCCGCTCGCGTCCAGCACCTCGCCGCGGGGTGCGGCGACGTCGATCCTGCGGACCCGGTTGACGGTGGCCGCCTTGACGTACTGGTCGCCCGAGAGCACCTGGAGGAACCACAGGCGGAAGAAGATGATCGCGAACAGCGCCAGCGCGAAGCTGCCGACGATGGCCACGCGCAGGGCCAGCTGCGGGGTCAGCGGGGGCCGTCGTTCCTCGGGCGGAGTGGGCACTAACCGCCTCCTCGAGTGATCTGGCCGAGCCGCCTGGATGGGCTCTGGAGCGGGCTGAGGCCGCCGGTGGTGTAGGCGCGGCGCCGCCGGCGGCGGGGATCGTCGGGCAGGGCCGGTTGGACGATCCGGCGCACCGCCGCGTACACCGGCAGTGAGATCAGCGTGTTGACGAGGATCGTGATGCCGATCTGCTGGAAGAGCAGCAGGCTCACCGGCGCGTCGACGCCGAGCAGGAACTGGATGAGCGTCATCC
>JBAQGP010000514.1:0-2603 GCA_049287845.1 Solirubrobacteraceae bacterium
GTAGTCGTCACCCTCCTTGATCAGGCCCATGGCGATGCCCGCCACCGGCGCCTTGATCGGCACCCCGGCGTCCATCAGCGACAGCGTCGACCCGCACACGCTGGCCATCGAGCTCGACCCGTTGGACTCGAAGATGTCCGAGACCACGCGGATCGTGTAGGGGAAGTCCTCCTGGCTGGGGATCATCGGCACCAGCGCCCGCTCGGCGAGCGCGCCGTGGCCGATGTCGCGGCGCTTGGGGCCACGCATGAAGCCCGCCTCCCCGACGCTGAACGGCGGGAAGTTGTAGTGGTGGAAGTAGCGCTTGGTCGTCTCCAGCCCCAGCGTGTCCAGCCGCATCTCCTCACGCGTGGTCCCGAGCGCGACGACACTGAACGCCTGGGTCTGACCACGTGTGAACAGCGCCGAGCCGTGGGTGCGAGGCGCCACGTCGACCTCGATCGAGATCGGGCGGATCTGATCGGTGCCGCGGCCGTCGGGACGCTTCTTCTGGACCGCGATGCGCTCGCGGATCAGCGTCTTCTCCAGCTTCTCGAAGGCTCGCTGCGCGTTCGAGCGGTACTCCTTGTAGGTCTCGGACTCGGGATCGCCGGAGTAGTGCTCGAGGATCTGCTCCTCGACGGTCTTGGTGGCGTCCTGGCGGGCGAGCTTGTCCTCCACCTGAGTGGCGGCGTCCAGGGCCGCGCCGTGCGAAGCCTTGATCTGCTCGTAGAGCTCCGCATGGACCTGCGGGATCTCGACCTCGGTCTTGGGCTTGCCCGCCTTCTCGGCCAGCTCCCGCTGGGCGGCGCACAGCTTCTTGATGTTCTCGTGCGCGATGTCCAGCGCATCGAGGATCTCAGCCTCCGGGATCTCGGTGGCGCCCGCCTCGACCATGAGGATGGCGTCCTCGGTGCCGGCCACGATCAGGTCCAGGTCGGTGCCCTCGCCGAGCAGCTCCTCGTCGGGGTTGACGACGAAGTTGCCGTCGATCTTGCCGACCCGCACCGCGCCGACGGGCGACGGGAACGGCACGTTGGAGACCATCAGCGCCGCGGAGGCGCCGTTCATGGCCAGCATGTCGTAGGGGTTGACGTGGTCAACCGACATCGGCAGGGCGACGAGCTGGGTCTCATAGCGCCAGCCCTTGGGGAACAGGGGCCGGATCGGCCGGTCGATCAGCCGCGCGGTCAGCGTCGCCTTCTCCCCCGCGCGTCCCTCGCGCTTAAAGAAAGAGCCGGGAATCTTCCCGGCCGCGTACATCCGCTCTTCCACGTCCACGGTGAGCGGGAGGAAGTCCACGTCGCGGAGATTGCCCGCGGTCGCGGTACAGAGGACCATGGTGTCGCCCGCTTGGACGACGACGGCGCCGGAGGCCTGCTTGGCCAGCTTGCCGGTCTCGAACGAGATCTCTTTGCCCTCGATCTCGACGGAGACGCGCGTAACGGCGTCAGACATATTCAATTCCCTTCTGCTCCGCCCTTCGGTCGGCGGAGTCCGTGTCTCTTCTATTCGTTCCGAACGCTCGTGATGCTAGCGGGTCCCCCGGGCCTCGGCGGCGTGCTGGGGCAGCGATGAGTCGGGGCTCCGGCGGCGGTCTCAGGTGACAACGGCCACACATAACCGGACCGCTTGGTCCGCTTGTGGTACCGTAAGCGGACCGACAGGTCCAGTTTAGTCAGCGCCTAATCCTCCAGGAGCGCATATGAGCGAAACCCTCACCCCCACCGCCACCGTCGTCAAAAGTGCCCCGCGCGCCGCCCCCAGCAAATGGCTCGTTCTCGTGATCGCCTGCCTGGCGCAGTTCATGGTGGTGCTCGACGCCACCGTAGTGAACATCGCGCTGCCCTCCGTCCAGCGCGGCCTGCACTTCTCCCCGGCCAACCTGCAGTGGGTCGTCAACGGCTACACCCTCGTCTTCGGCGGCTTCCTGCTGCTCGGCGGGCGGGCGGCCGACCTGATCGGGCGCAAGCGGCTGTTCGTCGCCGGCGTGTTGCTGTTCTCGGTCGCCTCGCTGATCAACGGCGTCGCGCAGTCCTCCGGGATGCTGATCGCCGGCCGTGCGCTGCAGGGTCTCGGGGGGGCGCTCGTCTCCCCCGCCGCCCTGGCGATCATCACCACGACCTTCACCGATTCCGGCGAGCGCACCAAGGCACTGGGTGTGTGGAGCGCCATCGCCGCCAGCGGCGCCGCGGTGGGCCTGCTCATGGGCGGCGTGCTCACCGATATCGCCTCGTGGCGCTGGGTCTTCTTCGTCAACGTGCCCGTGGGCGTGATCACGATCGCCCTGGCGCTGCGCTACATCGCCGAGTCGCGCATCGAGGTCGAGAACCGCTCGTTTGACCTGGGCGGCGCGGTGAGCGTGACCGGCGGCCTCGTCGTGCTCGTCTATGCGATCGTCAAGGCCCAGTCCTACGGCTGGGGCTCGATCAAGACCATCGGCCTGCTGGCGGCCGCGGTCGTCCTGCTGGCGATCTTCATGGCCATCGAGGCCCGCAGCAAGGCTCCGCTGATGCGGCTGAGCATCTTCCGGATCCGGGCGTTGGCGGTGGGCGACCTCGTGCTCCTGCTGGTGGCCTCCGGGATGTTCGGGATGTTCTTCTTCGCCTCGCTCTATGTCCAGG
>JBAQGP010000515.1:0-4080 GCA_049287845.1 Solirubrobacteraceae bacterium
GGCGACGCCACCGACCGGGGCGAGGCTCACCGCGACGGACGACGACCAAGACGCGTCCGTCCCTGAGCAGCGCGCTAAGCGGGCGTGGATTTCCGCGGAGGCTTCCAAAAAGTTTCCATAGAGCGGACCTGAGCGCTCCGATCCGACTGACTCGCCCCAGAAACCCCGCATTTACAGGGGATTCGTAAGAGCCCTCTGTCGGACTCGAACCGACGACCCCTTCCTTACCATGGAAGTGCTCTACCAGCTGAGCTAAGAGGGCGCTCGGGCTCAGGGTACCGGGTCCTGAGCACTCGCGATGGCAGGGATCTGCCGGAGCCGCGCCGCGTGGCGAAGCGGCGGACGTGGCTCGCCCGCCGCTTCGCGCCTGTGACGTCAAGGGCCTGAAGACCCGCCCGGCTAGTGGGCCTGGCGCGCGTGCTTGGGCAGCCAGAGCACGGCGGCGCTCGCCGCCACCAGGAACGCGACCGCGATCAGCAGCGCGTGGTCGGCAGCGCCGACGAAGGCGGCCGCACTGTGCCCGCGGCCGACAGCAGCGACCAGGACCGTCCCGACCACGGCAATGCCCAGCGACATCGAGAGCTGCTGGACGGACTCGAGCAGCCCGGAGGCCGAGCCGACCTGATGCGGGGCCACGCCGGCGAGGATGACGTCGAACATCGGGACGAACACCATGCCCATCCCGAAGCCGGCGATCGCCAGCGGGCCGGCCAGCTCCCAGGCGCTCAGGCCGCCGTTGGCCGAGCGCATCACCAGGTCGACGACGAGCAGGCCGACCGCCATGGTCACGATCCCGATCTGCATCGTCGCCCGCCCGATCCGCGCCAGCAGCGCCGATGAGGTGATCGAGCCGCCGATCGCCGCGACCGGGATCGCCACCGTGGCCACGCCACAGGCCAGCGGCGAGAAGCCCAGACCGACCTGGAACATCACGTTGAGCGCGATCATCATCCCGCCCATCGCCCCGATGAAGCCGACGACCACGGCCAGCCCCGCGACGTAGGGCCGGCGGCGCAGGATCGAGGGCTCCACGAGCGGCGTCCGGCCCTGACGCGAGCGCCGCCGCTGCACGACGCCGAACGCTCCCAGCGTGACAACGCCCGCGGCGAGCACACCGAACGACCAGGCCGGCCACCCCAGCGAGCGTCCCTCGATGAGCGGATATATCAGCGCGACGCTGCCGGCCATCGCCATCAGCACGCTGATCGCGTCCAGCCGCAGACCGGGCGTGGCGGGCGCCACGCGCGGCAGGTAGCGGCGTCCGGCCACGATCGCGACCAGGCCGATCGGCACGTTGACCAGAAAGATCGCACGCCAGCCGGTGCCCAGCACGTTCAGATCCACGAGGCCGCCGCCGAGAAGCGGACCGGCGACCGCGGCCAGACCCATGACCGGCCCGAACACGGCAAACGCCTTCTGCTGACCCTCGTCGCCGAACAGCTCGCGGATCAACCCGAAGCCCTGGGGCACCATGATCGCCGCGAGCACTCCCTGCACCGCTCGGCCGGCGATCAGCGCGGTCGAGGTCGGCGCCAGCGCACACAGCCCCGACGCCACGACGAACCCGGCCATCCCGACGAGCAGCACCCGGCGGCGGCCGAGTGCGTCACCCAGGCGGCTGCCGAGCAGCAGCGACGCCGCCATAGCGAGGGTGTAAGCGGCGGTGATCCATTCCAGCGCGGCGTAGGAGCCGCCGAGATCGCGCTGGATCGCCGGGGCGGCGGTCTGCGCGATCGTCGAATCCAACAGGTCCATCACTGCGGAAGCCAGCACGACGAGAAAGCCCAGCCACGCTGCGCTGAGACGGGGTCTCGTCTGCGCCGCGACCTGAGAGTGAGTGGTGATTGTGGTGGTTGACATGACGGGAAGGGTCTCGATAATTGAGGTCTATTTCGGTCCTCAATTCGACCGCGGCCAGACCCTCGCGGACAACTTCGGTCCGCAATTGGTGGGAGGCTTCGCCGCATCATGGTTCAGACATCCGCACGCCTTCTCGCTCTCCTCTCACTGCTGCAGGTCCGGCGTGAGTGGACCGGTCAGGAACTGGCAAACCGCCTCGAGGTGACGCCGCGCACGATCCGCCGCGACGTCGACAAGCTGCGCTCGCTCGGCTATCCCGTGGAGGCGGCGCCGGGCGTCGCCGGCGGGTACCGCCTCAGCGCCGGCGGCGAGCTTCCGCCCCTCCTGCTCGACGACGCCGAGGCCGTCGCCGTGGCCGTGGGGCTGCGGACCGCCGCCTCCGGCGCGATCGCTGGGATCGAGGAGACCTCCGTGCGCGCGCTCGCCAAGCTCGAGCAGGTCCTCCCCTCACGCCTGCGCCGCCGAGTGAGCGCGCTGAGCAGCGCCACCTCGGCGTTCTCCTTCCAGGGCCCCCGGATCGACGCGGACGTACTCGCCACCATCGCATCCGCCTGCCGCGACGCCACCCGACTGGAGTTCGCCTACGTCGCGCGCGACGACCAGGCCAGCCGGCGCCACGTCGAGCCGGTCGCGGCCGTCTACAGCGGGCACCGCTGGTACCTGGTCGCCTTCGATCTCCACCGCGACGACTGGCGGACGTTCCGTCTTGACCGGATCAAGGGACGCGTGCGCGAGACCGGGCGCGGACGCCGGCGCACGGTGCCCGGCGGTGACTCCGCCGCCTACGTCCAGCAGCAACTGGGCCGGCGTGCCTGGGAGGATGCCGTCCCTGGTCGCGTCCGGCTCGCCCTCGCCGCCGAGGCGGCGGCCCGGCGCATACCGGCTCGCTATGCGACGGTCGAGCCCGACGGCGATGAGGCGTGCATCGTCAGCACCCGCGGGTCATGGTCGCAGGAGTTCCTGGTGTGGATGGCCCTGATGGACACGCCGATGGAGGTGCTGGAGCCGCCCGAGCTCGTCGATGCCGCAAGGGTGCTGGTGACGCGCCTCGCGGCCGCCGCCTGAGTGACCGCGAGAGGTCAGGCCCCGAAGGCGGAGCGCAGTAGCGACATCATCGCCGGCGCGCTGGAGGGCCCGACCGGCGAGCCGCTGGAGTCGGCAAATCCGATCTCCAGGTGCGGCCCCGACGAGATCCCGACGATCCCGTAGCCCACCTGGGAGATGACCTGGCCCTGACCGACGTGGGTACCGATCGGCGTCCAGTTCCCGGGCCCGGCGTGGCCGTAGTAGACGTAGTCGTACCCGGACAGCGGGCTGTCGCAGTGCAGCACGGGTGCCGAGGGGCCGAAGCCGCCGATGCCGTGTAGGACCACGGTGCCGCTGCACACCGCCAGCTCCGGCGTCCCGCCCGGCGCGGCGATGTCGACGCCGTCATCCAGTGACCAGGTCGCGGGCGGCGAGACGTCACCCTTGGGCATGGGGAACTCGAAGCCGTTGCTCGACGGGGCGCTCGGGGCAGGACCGGGACTCGAGCTCCCGGATCCCGGCGACGACGCTGACGACGAGCCGCTGCTGGCCGTCGGTTGGGCGGCGGCGCGCTGCGCCGCCTCCAGACGGTTCAGCTGGGTGGTCAACGACGCCACCTGCGACTGGGCGCTGCTCAACTGGCCCGCCTTGGCATCACGCGCCCGGGCGGCGCTCAGACGCTCAGAGACGAGGCTGATCCGCAGCGAGGCCGCGCGGTTGCGCTCGGCGAGGACCTGCAGGGTCAGGCGCTGCTGGCGTGTGGAGAGCACGCCGAGCCGGATGGCCTGGCTGGCAACGGCACGGCGGGCCGCCTTCACGTCGCCCACGATCTGGGCGTTGTGGCGGCCGATGCGCTGGGCGAAATCGAGGCGCTCCAGAAGGTCATTGAACCCGCGCGCCTCCAGAACGACGGTGACGATGTCCGGACGCGCGCCCTCGTAGCTGCCGACGAGCTGAGCGGCCAGCACCTGCTCGTCCGCCGTCTCGGTCGCCTGCAGCCGTGCCAGCCGATCCTGGGCGGCGGTGAGCTGGGCACGCAGTGAGAGCAGCTCACGCCGCTTGGCGTCGAGGTCGCTCTGCAGCGCGGCGAGACGGCTCGAGATCGCCGCAACGCCCGCGTCGACCTGATTCACCCGGCGAGTGGCAGCGGCGACGGCGCCCGACAGACTGGAGACGTGAGCTCGGCCGTTGGAG
>JBAQGP010000516.1:0-2326 GCA_049287845.1 Solirubrobacteraceae bacterium
GCGCCTCACCGATGTGCTGGCGGACCTGTGCCTCTGTGTAGCGGTCGCCGAGTTGGCAGCAAAGATCGATCGCGCGTTGGTAGTGCGCTACGGCTTGATCGAACTGGCCATCGCGATAGTAGGCCTGCCCGAGTATGTCCCAGGTGTCGGCCTCGCCTATCCCGTTGCGCAGTTCGCGCTGGAGGCGCAGAGCGCGTTCACCGTACGCGACAGCGCTCTGTATGTCACCCATGTGAGCCAGGCACAACGCCAAGCAGCTGAGAGCACCGGCCTGGCCTTGGCTATGGCCAGTGGCGGTGAATAGCGTGAGAGCCTGGCGGGCGTGGTCGAGTGCCTCGGAATGCTTGCCCTGCTCGGCGAAAGCCCAGCCGAGAGTGTAGTGGCAACGGGCCAAGCCAGCCTGATCGCCGCACCGCTGCGCGAGCCGGATAGCCTGCCGCAGGTGCGCGGTGGCCTCGTCGTGAAGCCCTAGCCGGATATGCGTTGCACCGAGATCGCAGTGAGCGGATCCTTGGCCCACATCGTCACCTTGGCGCTGCGCGGCGGCGAGGGCTATGCGATGCACCTTCGCCATGACATGCCAGCGACCGCTGGCCTCAAGGAATGTATCGAGAGTCCACGCGATCTTCCAGGCGTGAACGTGAAAGCTCTCCCCAAAGGCTTGGGAAATGACCGCGAGGAGCACCTGGTATTCCGCGGTGAACCACGCGGAGGCGTCCGCATGGCTGACGATCTGGTCGGATACTACTCCGCTCGCGGGAGCGGCGAGCACGACGGAATCTCGCGCGGGATTGAGCAGGAGTGTCGCAGTATGACCTGCGTGCAGGTAGTAGTCGAGTATCCGGTTGACGGCTGCGCGCCGGGCCGCGGCGCTATCGCTGGCGCGGGTTTGCTCGCCGGCATAGGCACGCAGCAGGTCATGGAATGCGAAACGGCCGGATGCGTGCTCAGTCATCATGTGTGCGCGAGCGAGCTCGGCCAGCACGCCGCGCGCGTCCGGGCAGGGGATGCCGACGAGACTGGCGGCAGCGGGCACTGAGATGTCCGGGCCGGGGTGCATCGCCATGAGCCGGAACATACGCGCAGCTTCCGCGCTGAGGTTCCGGTAAGACCAGGAGATCACCGGCCGGATGCCCGTCGCGCGGTCACCGCTGTCCAGCACGTCCAGCCGGCGCGTCATGTCACGCAATTGCGACGCCAGCACGGCGAGGGACAGCGTCGGCCGCGTCAGCGCCTGGGCCGCCACGATGCTCAGCGCCAACGGCAATCCAGCACAGAGCTCTATCAGCTCGTCCACCGCGCCTGTCTCCGCGGCGATCTGCTCGGCACCGAGGCGGCGGGAGAGGAAGGCACGGGCCTCGAAGCTTGAGAACATGCCCAGCGTGGTTGGCTGCGCGCCATGGGCAACGGTCAGCCCGGTGAGCTGGCACCGGCTGGTGACCACGGCCAGGCATCCCGATGCGCCGGGAAGCAGATGACTCACCTGTTCCGCGTCGCGGGCGTTGTCGAGCACGACCAGGGCCCGTCTACCCGCCATCAAGCTGCGGTACAAGCTGACCTGCGCTTCGAGGGATTCGGGTATCCGCGCTGCGGGAACCTCGAATGCGTCGAAAAAGCCGTGTAGGGCATCGGCCGTCGCGACGGGCGGCGCCGCGGGGTCGAAACCGCGCAGGTTCACGTAGAGCTGGCCATCGGGAAAATGCTCTGCTACCTGGTGAGCCCAAAACAAGGCCAGCGCTGTCTTGCCCACTCCCGCCGTGCCGTCGATCGCGGAGATCACGACCGCACCCGGACTTTCGTCCGCCTGGTTGAGCAGATCCGTGAGCGCTTTCAGCTCCGGGGCCCGGCCGGTGAAGTGTCGTACCGCGCCGGGCAACTGGCGCGGCACCACTCGCCACGCTGATGCCTGGGAGGCGGGGGCCTGTCCGGCCGGTGAGCCCTGCCATTGAAGAGCAGGCTCATGGTTCAGGATCTGATGGTGCAGTCGCCGAAGTTCAGGGCCTGGATCGACGCCCAGATCTTCGCGGAGCCGATCACCCGTCGTCTGGTATGTCTGGAGAGCGGCGGCCTGGTCGCCGGACCGGTACCGGGCAAGCATGAGCTGGGCAGCTGTGATCTCGCGGGTAGGATCCCCGCCGACTAGACACCCTAGCTCCGCGACGATGTCGCTATGGCGCCCCAGACGTAGCATGTACTCGTAGTAGGCATCCTCGGCCGACCGGCGACGTTCCTCCCAGTTGGCCGCTGCCGATTCGATGACCCGACCGGCAAGGCCCTCGAGCAGCCGGCCGCGCCGCAGCCCGAGAGCTTCGCGCAATGCCCCCGC
>JBAQGP010000517.1:0-6810 GCA_049287845.1 Solirubrobacteraceae bacterium
CTACAGGCGTTGTTCGCCTTTGCCCGTACCGGCGCCGACGGCGTCGACATTCACACCTACGCGGGCTCGCCATACGCGCTGTTCAAGTTCCACCTTCACGACGGGGTGTGGCGCGCAGTCGTCTACCCCGAGTACTACGGAATGCTCATGTTCGCCCAGGCGGCGCCCCCGGGATCAAAGCTCCTCTCGGTCACCGGCGTCCAGCGCGCCAGAGTGCAAGCCTGGGCCACCCGAACGCCAAACGGGCGCGTCCGAGTCGTCCTCATCAACACCCGTTCCCACGCGCGCACACTGGCGCTCCGCATCCGCGGCGGGGCCGCGACCGCGACCGTCGAGCGCCTGCTCGCGCCGAGCCTCCGCGCGCGTTCGGGCGTCACGATCGGGGGGCAGAGCATCGCACCCGGCAGTCGTTCCGCCGTCCCGTCCGGACCACCGACGATCGAGCAGGTCGCGCGTCGGCGCAACCACTACCTCGTGAGGCTCCCGGCAGCGAGCGCCGCGCTCCTGACCACCACGACGCGCCCGTCCCGGCACCAGCCATGAAACGCCGAGGCGAGCGCCTCGCGGGTCCGCGCGCCGGTCTGCTGCGAGTGCCTCAGTCGATCAGCGGGGGTTCGAGCAGTGAGGCGTTGATGTGCTCAGAGAGCGCGGTGGCGGCGGCTCGCTCCGCCGCCAGGCGCTGTTTCTCGTCATGGGCATCCGCGAGCATGGCGGTGTACGTCGTGGACGCGGCCTCCCAGAGCTCGTGGAGATGGTCGGTCTCCAGCCGGGCGTGCCGGCGCATCGTCTCGACCGTCGCGGCGATGACCTCGGTGGGCGTGCCGACGTCGTAGGTCTTCGCCGTGTCGATTTCACGGACAAAGGTGAACGTGTGTGCCGGGGTGAGAATTGGCCGATGGCGGATACATTCGATGCGCGTGGAGGCGTCGTCGAGCACGCTGGTCGAGACGCTGAACCGCGGATACGGCTCAATGCGGTCCAGCCAGTCCCGCCTCCGTGCCTCTGCGACACGCTGCTCGCGCTCGTCGATGGTGAGCCCGACGTATTCGGCGACGTGCACCCATCCCCAGTGCGTGCCCGCGAGCACAAGTCCGATCACGGCGATGACAGCGTCAAACGCACCACCGCCGTTGACCAGCAGCTGGGCGGCGCCGTAGATGAGCATCGCCGCGCCGCCGATCAAGGTGACGCCCGTCAGGGCTGAGCCCGCCGCGACGAGCCGGCCATGCCTACGCGTGGGCGAGGCCGGCTCTGGAGGTTGCTCGGTCTGAGGGAGATCGAGGCGGCCTCCGTCCAAGAGCCCGGGGTCAGGCTCGATCCCGAGGAACGCCACCATCCCCTGTCTGCCGTCCACCATCGTCTCAGCCAAGGCGTGCCGCGCTTACCGTGGCCGCTGACCCGACGTCCCCGGCGAGGTCTGCGCGGCGATGGGAGTCGGGCGTCGTGCACCATTGCCACCGCCTGCCGCGGCGTCCGCAGCCAGAGAGCCCGTGAGCATGCCCTGCTGGACCTGGTCCATCAACGACCCGACGGACGCGGGAGAGTGGGGCAGCAGGAGCGTGGTCATGTTGCCGTGCTCGCCAACCGAACGGATCGTGTCCATGTACTGCGTCAGCGCGACCAGCCCCATGGCCTCCTTGGGGTCGATGCCCTGTTCGTCGGCCAGGACCGCGAGCGAGTCCTTGAGTCCCTGGGCGATCGCCACGCGCTCGGCCGCAACGCCCTCGCCGTGAAGTCGCATCGACTCGGACTCTGCTTCAGCCTTCTTGATCCGAAGCGTCTTGTCGCCCTCGCCCTGAGCCGTCGCCGCCTCCTGATTACGCCTCGCGGCGTTGATGTTGTTCATCGCGTCCTTGACGCGCTGATCCGGCTCGATGTTGGTGATCAGTGCCTTGATGATCTCGTAGCCGTAGTCGGCCATCTGCGTCTGCAGGGTGTCCTGGATGTGCTTGGCGATCGTGTCGGCATCTGCGTACGCCTCGTCGAGATCCATCGTCGGAATGTGCGAACGCACCACATCGAAGGCATAGGACTTCATCTGCACCTCGGGGTCGTCGAGCTTGTAGAACGCGTCCTTCACCCTCTCCTCGGTGGCGCTGACCATGTACTGAATCGCCAGCTTGACCACCACGAACACGTTGTCCCGGGTCTTGGTCTCGATGTCCGCGTTCAGCTGCTCGACCTGCAAGCTCATGCGCCCGGCCACCTTCTCGACGAAGGGTGACTTTCGTTGCAGCCCCGGACCGGCAACGCGCACGAACTTGCCGAACCGTTCGACGATGGCACGTTCCTGCTGTTCCACGGTGAAAAAGAAGAGTGGCATGAGACGTCCTTTCAGATGAGCGGTGAGAGTCGAGTTGACTCGGGCTCACGACGGGAATGGTGTGAGGTCCGGCCGCAGTCTGACCCGGCAACGACCTCGGTCACGCGCAAGCGGACTGGGTCACGGCGCGCTGAGTGCATATTTGGTGACCTTGACAAGCGTGGAACGCCTCCTTTGGACGTCCGTGCTCTGTAGTGCCGGCTATTTCGTCGCTACGACGAAACCGTCCGAGAGGTCGCCGTACGCGCGGTGCCCTGCGCGAAGTCGCTTCGCAGAAGCGGTGAAATGCCTTATCTGCAGTCTACTCCGTCGACTTCAGCGGCCTGCCGGGGCGTACATGAGCGACCACCAGTCGGTCCTCAGGCGATGAAACGCCCTCCGGCCAAATCAGGCGCGGAGGGCGGTTCGAATTCGCTGAAAAAGTGGAGACGGCGGGAATTGAACCCGCGTCCGCGGTCGCGTAAAAGGTGGCGTCTACGAGCGTAGCCGGCGCTCTGATCTCGTCCCCCACTCGCCACACCGGCGGGGTTGTGGGGGACCAGCTTCATGAGAAGTCCCCGGTTTGGCTGAAGCGGACCTCCCCGGGCGAGCCTGCTGCTTGATCCGGGCACTCCCGTCGCAGGCAAGCGAGAGGCCCAGAGCTCACGGCTTAGTGCTAGTGACTAAGCGGCGAGCGCGTACTCATGTGAGTCCGCACTTATTGTTTTCCCGGGTGTTTAACGAGGCCTCCCGGGACCTCGACTCGCAACCACCCCCACGAACCGACCACGTCGAAGCCTGTCGTCCCCGGGGGAATGTGTTGTCCTTCGAGTATAGGACCACGCCGCGGGCGCCGAACAGCCGATATGCGGGGCGAACGCACGGGCCGCAGGCCCCGGCGGCCGGCGGAAGTCCACCAACGCCGTGGAGGGAAGCGGTCGTCGGCGAGTGTCGCGCCAGAGCGCACACCGTCTCGTTCAGGGCCGCGCGCTCCCTGGTGTCGGTGGCCTGAGCTCTCAGAGCACGCACCGCCCTCCGCCGCGCCGTGCGCTCTGAGACGTCGGAAACCACAGCCGAAACCCACGCCGGCGGACTGAAGAGCTGCGTAAGACGCCCACCAAGGCTGCGACAATCGTGGTCAGAGCATGGAATACGGTGACTCCCCCACCCCATACGGCAGCGGCGGCAGCTCCCCCACGCCCACGCTGCCCGAGCCCCCGCGCTACCCGCCAACGGGGCTGGAGCCCGGATCCGGTGACGAGGACCCCGGCGCGACGCCCGGCCGCCCCCGCAGCCATGAGTCGTTCTTCAAGCGCCGGATCGCCCCCATCGGCGTGGCGCTGGTCGCCCTGCTGGCCAAGATCAAGTCGATCTTCGTGCTGGGCAAGGTCCTCCTCACCGCCGGGTCGATGGCGGTCTCGATCGCCGCCTACACCACGATCTGGGGCTTCTGGTTCGCGATCGGCTTCGTCGTTCTGCTCCTCGTGCACGAGATGGGCCATGTGATTCAACTCCGGCGCGAGGGCATCCCGGCGTCGGCTCCCATGTTCATCCCGTTCCTGGGCGCCGTCGTGGCGTCCAAATCGCTGGGCAAGAACGCGCTGGCCGAGGCGCGTGTGGGCCTTGCCGGCCCGGTCCTGGGCACCATCGGCTCCGCCGCGTGCCTGGGCATCTGGCAGATCACCGGCCACGACTACTGGCGCGCGCTCGGCTACACCGGCTTCTTCATCAATCTGTTCAACCTGCTTCCGGTGGTGCCGCTGGACGGCGGACGCGCGATGGCCGCGATGTCGCCATGGATGTGGTTCGTGGGCTTCTTCGGCATCGTCGTCCTCGCCTTCGTCTTCCCCAACCCGATCATCATCCTGATCGCGCTGTTCGCGGCCTATGAGACCTACCGGCGCTGGGAGCACCGGCGTAAGGGCGGCCCGGAAACCGAGGCGTTCTACCGCGTCAGCCCGCGCAACCGGCTGCTCGTCGGCGCCGTCTTCCTCGGCCTGGTCGCGCTGCTGGTGATCGGGATGGACGCCGCGCACCTGCCGCGCACGCTGGGCTGACGCAAGCCCGAGCGCTCAGCGACGCGCGCCGGCCGCGCAGCCACGCAGGTCACGCGAGGCTGAGACCAGCCCCGTGTGCCACCGCACGAGCGGAGAACCAGCCTCTACTCGTAGTGGGTGGGCTGCTCGTCCCGCGGGACGTACGTGCGCGTTGTCGCGGTCCGCTGCCGGGACCAGACGAACGTGTACAGGACGGACAGGATCAGCCCGACGATGCCGAGCACGAACAGGACCGTCCCGGCAGTCTGGAGGTTGATCCAGCTCACATGGGCGGTGACCGCCCACTTGAGGATCGCTCCGACCGCCATGAGCACGATTGATGAGCCTATGGTCATAGCCGTGATGGTACCCCGCTTCCGCAGGCGCCACGCACCGCGTGCCGGAGCGCCGTCAGCGCCCCACTTCGCGCAATTCCCGCTGGACCTCGCGCGCCATGTCGCGCGTTCGGATCGACTGGCGCTTGTCATAGAGGTCCTTGCCCTTGGCGAGAGCGATCTCGACCTTGGCCCGTGAGCGCGACCCGGCGAAGTACATCCGGGTCGGCACCAGCGTGAGCCCGCGCTCTTTGGTCTGCCCCATCAGCCGCTCGATCTCTGACTTGTGCAGCAGCAGCTTGCGGGGCCGCTCCGGCTCGTGATTGTCGCGCGCGGCCGCCCCGTAGGGCGGGATGTAGACGCCCATCAGCCACACCTCGCCGTCGCGAACCGTCGCGTAGGCATCCTTGAGCTGGGCCTTGCCCTCGCGCAGGGACTTGACCTCGGTGCCGGTCAGCACCAGACCCGCCTCGAAGCGCTCCAGCAGGTTGTAGCGATATGACGCCTGCCGGTTGCTGGCGACGTCGCCCGGTGCCGCTTTGCGTTTCTTTCCCTTGGCCATGCTCGACTCACTCCTCCGGCTCATCGACCGGAAGGAGGTCCACCCTACCCCGTGGGGCATCGATCCGGCCGACGCGCACGGTCACCGGATCGCCGAGGCGCATCGCGCCGCCGTTGCGCGTCCCCACCAGCATCGTCGCCTGCTCGTTGAGCTCCCACCAGTCGTCACGCAGCCTGCGCACCGGGAGGAGCCCCTCGTACTGCAGCCGCGCCCCGAAGGCCACGAACGCTCCGGCCCCGATCAGCCCGACGATCTCCCCGTCGAAGGCACCGTCGCGATCGCCGGACTCAAACAGCTCGCGCTCGAGCAGGAAGCAACCGGCCACGTCGTCGGCGTCGCGCTCGATCGTCATCGCCTCCCGCTCGCGCTTGGAGGTCCACGGCCCTGCGCCGGCCACCCACGAGACCTCCGGGACCGGCTCCCCCGCGACCGCGCTCAGCAGCGCGCGATGGCAGATGAGGTCCGGATAGCGGCGGATCGGCGAGGTGAAGTGGCAGTAGTGCGTGAGCGCCAGGCCGGCGTGGCCGCGGTTGCGGGGGTCGTAGTAGGCCTGCTTGAGCGAGCGCAGCACCAGGCTGGTGAGCGCCCGACCGCCCCGGCCGGTCCGCCTCACCCAGTCGGCCACCATCACCGACGCCTCCCCCACCACGTCGGCCGCCTGCTGCGAGGTCAGGTGGCCCTTGGGGACCGGCGGTGTCGGCACGCCCAGCGACTCGAGCTGGTCGACCAACCGCTCCACGGCCGGCGCCTCGGGGCGCTCGTGCACGCGGTACAGGGTCGGGATCTTGTGCTCGGAGAGGAATTTCGCCACCTGCTCGTTGGCGGCGATCATGAGGTGCTCGATCAGCCGATGTGACTCGGTCTGCTCGGAGAGCTCGGCCCCCACCACGTTGCCCTCACGGTCAAAACTGAACTCGGGCTCGGCCGAATCGACCTCGAGGGCACCGCGGCCGCGCTCCTCACCCGCACGCCGCAGTGCTCCCAGCGCCGCCGAGGCCGCCCGCGCCGCCGCCAGCGGCTCACCCCATGGCTCGGCGGCGGCCTCGGAACCGGCGAAGATCCGGTCGACGCGGTCGTAGTCGAGACGCTCGTCGGAGCGGATGAGCGACCGGTACATCGACGCTCGCGACACCCCGCGTCCACTGAGCACCATCTCCACGCTGACCGTCGCGCGCGGCACGCCGGGCACCAGCGAGCACGCGTCGTTAGAGAGCGCCCGCGGCAGCATCGGCTCCACCATGCCCGGCACGTAGACGCTCGTCGCGCGCCGGTAGGCCTCGCGGTCCACCAGCGAGCGTGACGACACGTAGGCCGACACATCGGCGATGTGGACCCACACCCGCCACGAACCGTCGCTCAGCGCCTCCGCCGACACCGCGTCGTCGAAGTCGCGGGCGGTGGCGGGATCGATGGTGAACGTCGGCAGGTCGCGCAGGTCACGGCGCTGCCCGGCTGCCGGCGGCTCGCCGGACCCATCAGACGCGCCGTCGCCCGCCGCCAGCCGGGCCTCCCGCTCCACCGCCGGGTCAAACGCCCCCTGCAGGCCGCGATCGAGCATCAGCGCCCGGATGACGT
>JBAQGP010000518.1:0-3924 GCA_049287845.1 Solirubrobacteraceae bacterium
CGGGCTCCTCGTCCTCAAGGTCGCCGTGGTCGTCGTCCTCATCGTCCTCGTCGTCCTCGGGCTCCTGGTCGACCGGGTCAAGCGCCCCGGAGCCGCCGCGGGCCTCGACGTCCTCGAGGACGACGACGTCCGATCCGGCGCCGTTGGCTCCGGCGCCGTTGGCGGGCTGGGTCTCGGCCAGGAGCGCGGTGAGCGTTCCCGACAGCGCGTCGACCTGGTGGGCGGAGAGCACGGTGCCGTCGACGAGCCGGGGCTCCTCCTCGGAGAGCAGCCGCTCCAGCCCGAGCAGCAGCGAGAACTGCCGCCGCCACTCGACGGAGGGCGTCTTGTTGCCGGCGTCGACCTCCGCGACGGCGGCGTCGAGCGCACGGCGACGGGCCGACCCGGGCGCCAGGGCCTCCTCGAGCGATTCGCCTTCATAAACGAAGCGCTCGTGCGTCAGCAACTCGGCGCGCGCGATCGCGTCAGGACTAGGAAAGGGGGTGGGCATCACCCATCAGTGGTTGAAGCGGTTGCGTCAGGATGAGCGAGCCGCGGCATGAAGTCGTGGCGGCTCAGCCAGTGTCAGCGAGGCCGAGCACAGCGAAGTTCCTCAGAAGCGTCCCCCCGGCCTCGTGTCCGAAGGATAACGCTTATTTAAGCAGATCTAACGGACTGGTCCCACTGGCAGGCCCCGAGCGGGTTGGCCAGAACGATCGGTGGGCCATATGGCAACCTTGTCGGCTGTGAGTCCGCGCAGGAGATTGGCAGCGCTGGCGCTGCTATTGGTGGCAGTGCTGGTGGTGGCTGTCGTGGTCGCGCGGCCCAAGACCAGCACCCCCCGCAGCGCGAACCTGTCTCAGTCCGCAGTCTCCGCAGCGCTGGCGGGCTCGCCGGCGGTCCTGGCCTCTCTGCACGCCCAGGGCAACCAGCTGCTCGCCGGGGGCCCCACGGCGTTCAAGGCCCGCGTCAAGGCGCTGCGCGGGCATCCGGTGGTGATCAACGAGTGGGCCTCGTGGTGCGAGCCCTGTCAGAGCGAGTTCCCCGTCTTTCAGCGCGTCGCCGTTCACTACGGTCGCCAGGTGGCGTTCATCGGCCTCGACAGCAAAGACACCAACGCGGCCGCGGACGCCTTCCTGCGCCGCTTCCCGATCAGCTACCCCAGCTATGTGGACCCCTCCCAGCGCATCGGAAGCGTTCTGCAGGCGGTCGGCGGGATCCCTCAGACGGTCTACATCAACGCCCGGGGTACGCAGGTCTTCGATCACGCGGGCCCCTACTTGAGCACCGCTTCTCTCGAGACCGACATCAAGCGCTACGCGCTGGGATGACCGACGTGCTCACCTACGAGGTGCGCCGCCTGCGCGGCGAGGAGGAGATGGCGGCCGCGCTGGCGCTGCGTCACGAGGTCTTCTGCGTCGAACAGGGTGTGCCCGTCTACGAGGAGCTCGACGGCCGCGACGGCGAGGGCGTGCACCTCGTCGCCGTGTCCAACGGCACCCTGCTGGCGACCTGCCGGCTGCTGTTCGTCGGGCCCACGGTCCAGTTCAGCCGCCTGGCGGTGCGTGAGCCGGCTCGGCGCCGGGGGATCGCCAGGGCGCTGCTCGCGCTGGCCGACGAGGAGACCCGCGCCGGCGGCGCGCGCCGCCTCGTGCTCCACGCCCAGACCTACGCACGCTCCCTGTACGAGGCCGCCGGGTATGAGCCGCGCGGCCGGATCTTCATGGAGGCGGGGATCGAGCACATCGCCATGGAGAAGCATCTCTCCTGACTCGGGTGGCGGGGGCCCGCGGCACGGCGCGTCTCGATAGCGTCGTGAGCCGTGTCCGAGATCCGCATCGATCCGCTGACCGGTCAGCGCGTAATCCTGGCCGAGTTGCGGGCGGGGCGTCCGGGCAGCGGTCTGGGCGCCGGCGCCCCCGACGTCCCCGGTGAGCGCGCGGATCCCTTCGCCGAGGGCAACGAGGCCAGCACGCCGCCCGAGCTTTACGCGGTCCGTCCCGACGGCAGCGCACCGGACACGCCGGGCTGGCGTGTGCGCGTGGTGCCCAACCGCTATCCGGCCCTGGATCCCGCCGCCGAGGACCCGCCGCCGTCCGAGAACCCGGACCTCTTCTGGAGCGGGCCCGCCCGCGGCGCTCATGAGGTGATCGTCAACGCGCCCGACGCGGTCGGCTCCCTGGCCGATCTCGATCCGGCGCAGGTGGCGCTGGCCGCTGACGTCTGGCGCGAGCGGATGCGCGCCCATGCCGACGCCGCCTGCCTGCACCTCATGGTCAACGAGGGACCCGACGCCGGAGCGTCGGTCGCCCATACGCACGCGCAGCTGTTCGCGCTGGACTTCGTGCCGGGCGCGATCGCGCGCGAGCGGGAGCGCTTCGGGGCCTATGCGACACAGACGATGGGCGGCAACCTGCTCGGCGATCTGCTCCAGCAGGAGGTGCGCCGCCGCGAGCGGATCATCGCCATCGACTCCGACGCGGTGCTACTGGCCGCCTGGGCGGCGCAGATGCCCTACCAGCTGATGATCGTCCCGCGCCACCCGCGCATGCGTTTTGAGGACGACGGCCCCACGGCCGCGACTCTGCTGCACGAAGGGCTCACTCGGCTGCGGCGGCGGGTGGGCCCCGACGCCGCCGTCAACCTGTGGGTGCGCACCGCGCCGCGGGGCGCCGAACACTTCTGCTGGCGCATCGACATCGTCCCGCGGCTCACGCATCTGGCGGGCTTCGAGCTCGGGACCGGGGTGGGCCTGAACGTGGTCTCTGCCGAGCAGGCGGCGGCCGAGCTGCGCGACGCGTGAGAGCGCTGGTGCAGCGCGTCAGCCGCGCATCGGTCGACGTCGCCGGCCAGCGAGTCGCCGAGATCGGCCCGGGGCTCCTGATCCTCCTGGGCGTGACCCACGATGACACCGAGGCAGAGGTGCGCTGGCTGGCCGGCAAGGTCCGTGCCCTGCGCGTCTTCCCGGACGCCGACGAGCGCATGAACGAGCCGCTGGGCGAGCGGGAGATCCTCTGCGTCAGCCAGTTCACGCTCTACGGTGACGCGCGCAAGGGCAATCGGCCCAGCTACGTCGCCGCGGCGCCGCCGGAGGTTGCCGAGCCGCTGTACGAGCGCTTCTGCGAGCTGACCGGCGCCCGGCGCGGTGTGTTCGGCGCGCACATGGCCGTGGAGCTCGTCAACGACGGTCCGGTGACGCTACTGCTGGAAACCCGATGATTGCCGGCGTGGCCCAGGGCGGCATCGTGCGCCGGGCGGCTGATCTGGTCGCGTCGCCTAAAGGCCTGCCCGGGCGAACAGGTCCCGGTCGTTGGTGATGACCGCGCGGACGCCGAGCGCATGCAGTGACCGCAGCCGCTCCGGGTCGTCGACCGTCCACACGTAGAGCTCGCCACCGGCTCGGTGCACGGCCTGCACGAGCGACGGCGTCACGACGCCCCAGTGGGCCATGATCGCGTCGCAGAGACCCGAGCGGACGGCGCCAGCGGCTCTGCTCGGCAGTGCGCGTCTCAGGTAGGCCATCATCAGGCGGGCCGCCGGGCGCGTGAGCGGATGTGACAGATAGTCGCGCCGGGCCCTGGGCACCGAGAGTCCCAGACGCAGCTCGGGAGCGGCGACGCGCAGGACGCGCAGGGTGGCCGGCTCCATCGTGGACAGGAGCGTCCGGCCCACGAGGTCGAGCGAGCGCAGCGTGGCGAGCACCGCCTGCTCGTAGCCGGTGCCCTTGACGTCGACGTTGAGCTGCACGGTGGACGGCAGCAGATCGCGCAGTGCGACGAGCGCGTCAGCGAACTTCAGCGGGCGGGGATGATCGAGGTCAAGGAGCGAGTGGGCCACCAGGAGCTCCTCGCCGCGGGCGAGCACGTCGAGCTCGACCATGTCCCAGCGCGCGCCCTCGAGCCGCTTTCGTAGCTCCTGCAGGTCGCCCCGGCCTTGATGATGCTG
>JBAQGP010000519.1:0-4102 GCA_049287845.1 Solirubrobacteraceae bacterium
GGCCGGCACCGCGTCGGCGGCATCGAGCCAGCCGCCGGACGCCAGCGGCAACTTTGCCTTCCACACGGTCAACAACAACCGCGACAACACGTTCAACCAGCTGCTGGGGATCAACAACGCCGGTACCATCGCCGGCTACTTCGGCTCCGGCCAGAAGGGTCATCCCAACCGCGGCTACGTCGTTCACCCGCCCTACGCGCAGGGCAACTTCACCAACGAGAATTTCCCCGGCGCCGCGCAGACGCAGGTGGTGGGCATCAACAACAACGGCGACACGGTGGGCTTCTGGGTCGACGGCGCGGGCGCCAACCACGGCTTCTACGCGCGGAAGGGGCACGGACTGAAGACGGCCGATTTCCCCACCGCTGACAACGCCAAGCCCATGATCGATCAGCTCCTGGCGGTCAATGACCACGACATGGCGGTCGGTTTCTACACCGACGGTAAGGGCGACAACCACGGCTTCTCCTACGACATCGCCGGGCGCCATTTCCGGGCCATCAATGTCGCGGGCGACAGCAACGTGACCACCGCCGGGATCAACAATGAGGGTGACGTCGCCGGTTTTGCCACCAACGGGGCCGGGGCGACCGAGGGCTACCTGCTGCGTTCAGACCACAAGCTGTACCGGCTGAGCGTCCCAGGGGCCAGCGCCACGATGGCGTTCGGGGTCAACGACGGCGACGAGGTCGTCGGGGCCTACACCGATGGGACGGGTAACAGTGCCACCAGCCACGGATTCATCTGGGCGCCGGGCTTCGGCTTCCAGAACGTCGATGATCCCAACGGCGTGGGCGCGACGACGCTCAACGGCATCAACGACCGGGGCACGATCGTCGGCTTCTACACCGACTCAGCCGGAAACACCGACGGCCTGCTCGCCAAGGCCGCCAACTAGGGGCATCAGGGGGCAACCTCCTGACCCGCGAGGCCGGGCCGCGCACGTCGCGGCCCGGCCTTCCGGCGTAGAGTCGTCCCATGGCCACCTGGGACGACGTCCGCCGCCTGGCGCTCGCGCTGCCCCAGACCGACGAGCGCGAGTCACGTGGTGCGCGTCAATGGCGCGTGAAGGAGAAGCCGTTCGTGTGGGAGCGGCCGCTGCGCGCCTCCGACTTCGAAGCCCTGGGCGACGCTGCTCCCGACGGGCCGATCCTGGGCGCCCGCACCGAGCACCTCGGCGCCAAGGAGGCGCTGCTCGCCGACGACTCCGGCGTGTACTTCACCACCCCGCACTTCGACGGCTATCCGGCGGTCCTCGTCGTCCTCGCCCAGATCTCGGTCGCCGACCTCGAGGAGGTCACGGTCGAGGCGTGGCTGGCGCGGGCGCCGGCGAAGCTGACAACGGCGTATCTGAGCGCTCGGTGAGGCTGCGGTAGATCGCCAGCGTCTGCTCGGCGATGGCCGGCCAGGCGAAGTGGTCCATCACGCGGCGTCGGCCCGCTCGCCCCATCTCGGTCGCCCGCGACGGGTCGGCGATGAGCGCGTTGACCTTCTCGGCGAAGGCCCGCGCGAACCCGTCGGGGTCGATCGGGTCGATCTCGCCCGGTGCCTGCTCGAGCGCCACCAGGAACCCGGTCTCGCCGTCGTTGACGACCTCGACGATGCCGCCCGTCGCCGAAGCCACGACGGCCGCCTCACACGCCATCGCCTCGAGGTTGACGATTCCCAGCGGCTCGTAGATCGACGGACAGGCGAACACGGTCGCATGGCTGAGGAGCTGGATGACGTCGGTCTTGGGCAGCATCTGATCGATCCAGAAGATCCCGTCGCGGCTCTGCTGGAGGCGCTGGACCCCCGCCGCCACCTCGGCGCCGATCTCCGGCGTGTCCGGCGCGCCGGCGCAGAGCACGAGCTGCGCGCTGGGGTCGAAGTGCACCGCGGCGCGCAGCAGGTGGGGAACGCCCTTCTGGCGGGTGATGCGACCGACGAAGACGACCGACGGGCGATCGGGGTCCACGCCGAGACGCTGCAGCACGTCGGTGCCGGGGTCGGGCGTGTACTCCGCCGTGTCGATCCCGTTGTAGACGACCTGCACCCGAGCGGGGTCGATCGCGGGATACGCGGCGAGGATGTCGCGCGCAGAGCCCTCCGAGACCGCGATCACGGCGTCGGCACCCTCTAGCGCCACCCGCTCGCAGAAGCTCGACAGGGCGTAGCCGCCGCCCAGCTGCTCGGCCTTCCACGGGCGCAGCGGCTCCAGCGAGTGGACCGTCGCGACGTGGGGGATCCCGTAGGTGAGCTTGGCCAGGTGGCCGCCGAACTGGGCGTACCAGGTATGGCTGTGGGCGATCTCGGCGCCCTCGATGCCGGCGGCCATGAGCAGGTCGATCGACATCGCCTGGAGCGCGGCGAGGTGCGGCGCGTCGCCGGCCAGCGCGTCCCAGGGCCGGTGCGCGCGCACCGCCGGGTCCTCCCGGTCCGCGCCCCAGCAGTGCACCGTGAGCTCCACGCGTGAGGCCAACTCGCGGGCGAGGTACTCGACGTGCACGCCCGCCCCGCCGTAGACCTCCGGCGGATACTCGCGGGTGAGCAGGGCGACGCGCATGCTCAGGGCTGTTTCACTCCCGCTCTCACCCGTGCGCCCTTCGGGACGACGACGATCCCGCCGTCTGACACGGTGAACCCCGCCTCGCGGTCGACCTCCGGGTCGACGCCGACCTCGGCGCCCGGCTCGACGTAGACCTCCTTGTCGAGGATGGCGTTGCGCACCACAGCGCCGCGTCCCACCTCCGCCCCGGAGAAGAGCACGGAGCCCTCGATCTGCGCGTAGGAGTGCAGGTGGACCCGGGGAGAGAGGACCGACTTGTCGACCGTGGCCCCGGAGATGATCACCCCGGAGCACACCATCGAGTCCAGGGCCTGGCCCTTGCGGCCGTCGTCTTCGGCGAACACGAACTTGGCGGGCGGCAACGGCTCGGGCAGCGTGAGGATGGGCCATTCCATGTTGTAGAGATTGAACACCGGGTGGACGGAGATGAGGTCCATGTGTGCGTCGTAGAACGCGTCGAGCGTCCCCACGTCGCGCCAGTAGCCGCTGTCGCGCTCGGTCGCGCCGGGGACGTCGTTGGCGGCGAAGTCATAGACGTGCGCCGACCCGGACTCCACCAGCATCGGGATGATGTTGCCGCCCATGTCGTGCGAGGAGTCGCGCGACTCGGCGTCGAGCGTGACGACGTCCACCAGCGTGTCGGTGGAGAACACGTAGTTGCCCATCGAGGCGTAGACCTGGTCGGGCGCGTCGGGCAGCCCGACGGCGTCCTTGGGCTTCTCACGGAAGGCGGTGATCGTCTGGCCGTCGGCAGCGGTCTCGATGACCCCGAACTGGTCGGCCTGGTCGCGCGGCACCCTGATCGCCGCCACCGTCACCGAGGCGCCGGACTCGATGTGCTCGCGGACCATCTGCTCGGGGTCCATCCGGTAGATGTGGTCGGCACCGAACACGATGACCACCTCGGGCCGCTCGTCGCGCAGCAGGTTGAGGTTCTGGTAGATCGCGTCGGCGGAGCCCTGGAACCAGTACGGGCCGCGGCGCATCTGGGCCGGCACCGGAGCCACGTAGTTGCCCAGCAGCGGTGACAGGTGCCACGTCGAGGAGATGTGGCGGTCCAGCGAGTGGCTCTTGTACTGGGTGAGCACGACGATCCGCCGGTAGCCGGCGTTGACGAGGTTGGACAGCGCGAAGTCGATCAGGCGGTAGTTGCCCCCGAAGGGGACCGCGGGCTTGGCCCGATCAAGGGTGAGCGGCGACAGCCGCTTGCCCTCGCCCCCCGCCAGGACGATCGCGAACACCTTGTTCTGGTCGGCGGTCTTCATCGCGCTCGCCTCCTGTGCGGGGTCTCAATCTTCCGCACAGTTCAGCATGAACCGCCCCGTTTGTGGCGGTTTATGTTGCCAGGCCGCCCGGCGGGTGTGCTGCCGGTGGTCGTCAGCGGCCGGCCGGGGCGTGCTGCCGTCGTTGTCAGCGCCTGGCGGGCAGCGATCTCCGCCGCCCGCGTCAGGCGTTGACTGCCCCCGGACGTTCCTCGACCATCTGCTGCACCACCTCGAGTCCTAGCGCCCCCAGGAGCTCGGGATGGTGATGGGCGAGGTGAGCCTGGGCCGT
>JBAQGP010000520.1:0-1775 GCA_049287845.1 Solirubrobacteraceae bacterium
GTTCCGGCCCCACCGCGCCGGCTGGTGCCGGTGGCCAGGCGCGTCCTGACCCGGTGGCGGGACCGTCCGCGACCGCCGGCAGCGGGGACGCGCGGATAGCCATGGCCTCCGAATCGATCGGGGAGGCAACGGTCCGGGGCGTCCGCTGGCTGGCGGTCATGCGCGTGGTGTCGGAGTCGATCGGGCTGCTGGCCGCGGTGGCACTGGCCCGGCTGGTGTCGCCGGCGAACTTCGGACGCGCCGCGGTGGCCATGATCTTCGTGACGCTCGGCGTGATGCTCACCTTCGAGGGCTTCGCCTCGGCACTGGTGCAACGCCCCGAGGTCTCCGACGAGGACAAGCGCACCGCCATCCTGACCAGCATCATCGGCGGGGTCGTGCTCAGCGCGCTGGTCTACGGACTGGCCGGCCCGGTCTGGCGGCCCGTGTTCGGCTCCGAGACGGCCGGTCTCATCAAGCTCGTCTCTCCCGCGGTCCTCATCGCCGCCCTCAGCGGCCCGTCACGCGCCATGGTCTGGCGCAGCCTCGACTTTCGCCGCGTCAGCACCGTGGATGCGATCAGCCTGTTCGTGGGCAGCGTGGCCTCGGTGGCGCTCGCGGTTGCCGGGATGGGAGCGAAGGCCATCGCGATCGGCGGCATCGTCCAGACCGCTGTGACCACGGCACTGCTGATCATCGCGGCCCCCCCGCCGCTGCCACGCTTCTCGCGCGGGTCTAACCGGGCCATCGCGTCGTTCGGCATCCCGGCCGCACTGGCCGCGCTCGTCGACACGCTGTTCCGGAACATCGATTACGCCATCCTGGCGGCGCGGGTGCCGGCCGCGCAGGCGGGGTTCTACTACCGTGCCTTCAACGTTGGCGTCGTCTATCAGGACAAGATGAGCCGGATCATGACCCAGATCGCGTTCCCGCTGTACTCGCGCACCGAGGATGTCACCGAGCTGCGCCGCCTCCACGAGCGCGCCGCGCGCGTCCACGCGGTCGTCATCTTCCCCTTCCTCGCCGCGGTGGCCGCGTTGGCGCCATTGGCGGTCCCGCTGGTGTTCGGTTCGGCCTGGCGGCCCGCCGTGGCCCCGACCCAGATCCTGGCCGTGGCCGGCATGGTGGCAGCGATCCTCACCGGATATCCCCAGATCATGCTCGCCATCGGGCGCCCGCGCGCCCTGCTCAACTTCAACATCGCCATGGTGACCGTGTACGCCGGGGCCATCCTGCTCGCCTCACGCCACGGCCTCGTGGTGGTCGCGTTTACCGTCACGGGCGTGTATCTCCTCATCCTGGCGGGCGTATACCGCTTCCTGCTCCAGCGTTACATCGGGATCTCGATCCGGCGGCTGGTGCCCGAGCTGGCCCCCGCGGTGTGCGGCTGCCTCGCGCTGTTGGCGGTCACCGTGCCGCTCTCCCACGCGCTGGGCTCGTCGCTGCCGCGAATCCTCACCTGCGCCATCGCCGGAGGAGCGGGGCTCGGGGTGTACGCGCTGGTGGTCAGGGCGCTGTTCAAGGCGGCCTGGCGGGATCTCATGGATCTCGTGATCCGCGTGTGCCCGCCGGTGGCCCGGATCGGCCGGTCGCCTCGAGCTGGCGGGGTCGCCGCGCCGCAGTCGACGTGACGACGCCCGCGCCGCAGTCGACGTGACGCCCGAGGCGCCAGCCGGATCCCCGGCCACGCCCCAGCCGCTCCGGCGACCGCCGGTCACGCCCGGCGCCGAGCTCACCGACGTCGTCTACACGCTGTCCAACGTCACCTGGCAGGCCGCGGCGCGGCGAGGCTTCTT
>JBAQGP010000521.1:0-11215 GCA_049287845.1 Solirubrobacteraceae bacterium
CACCTCGAGCGACCACCCGTGGTTTCAGGAGTCACGCTCGGGCGGTCCCGACGGTCCCAAGCGTGACTGGTACGTGTGGTCGGACACCGACGACAAGTACACCGACGCGCGCATCATCTTCACCGACACCGAGACGTCGAACTGGACCTGGGACGACACCGCCGGGGCCTACTACTGGCATCGCTTCTTCTCCCACCAGCCCGACCTCAACTACGACAACCCCGAGGTCCACGAGGCGATGAGCGGCGTGCTGCGGTTCTGGCTGGACATCGGCCTCGACGGCTTCCGCCTGGACGCCGTGCCCTACCTCTACGAGAGGGAGGGCACGATCTGCGAGAACCTGTCCGAAACCCACGCCTACCTCAAGAAGGTCCGCCGGGAGATCGAGGAGAGCTACCCCGACCGCGTCCTGCTGGCCGAGGCCAACCAGTGGCCGGCCGACGTCGTGGAGTACTTCGGCGACGGCGACGAGTGTCAGATGTGCTTTCACTTCCCGGTGATGCCGCGCATGTTCATGGCGGTGCGCCGCGAGGAGGCCACCCCGATCTACGAGATCCTCGAGCGCACCCCCGCCATCCCTGAGAACTGCCAGTGGGGCCTGTTCCTGCGCAACCACGACGAGCTGACGCTGGAGATGGTCACCGACGACGAGCGGGACTACATGTACGCCGAGTACGCCAAGGACCCGCGGATGAAGATCAACCTCGGCATCCGCCGGCGCCTGGCGCCGCTGCTGGACAACGGGCGGGACGAGATCCAGCTGATGACCGCGATCCTGTTCAGCCTGCCGGGGTCACCGGTTCTCTACTACGGTGACGAGATCGCGATGGGGGACAACATCTTCCTCGGCGACCGCGACGGGGTGCGGACGCCCATGCAGTGGACGGTCGACCGCAACGGTGGGTTCAGCCGCGCCGATTTCGCCCAGCTCTACGCCCCGCCGCTGATGGATCCGGTGTACGGCTTTCAGGCGGTCAACGTCGAGGCACAGTTGCGCACACCGACGTCACTGCTGCGCTGGATGCACCGGTTCATCGCGCTGCGCAAGGAGCATCCCGTGTTCGGACTGGGAACGTATGAGCCGATCGAGACGTCCAACCCGCGGATCTTCGCGGTGCTGCGGCGCTTCGAGGACGACGTCGTGCTGTGCGTGCACAACCTGGCGCGCTCGGCCCAGGCGGTGGAGCTCGACCTCTCGGCCCAGACGGGCCGCTTCCCGGTCGAGCTGTTCGGGCGCAGTCGCTTCCCCCGGATCGGCGAGCTGAAGTACCTCTTGACGCTCGCGCCGCGCGGCTTCTACTGGTTCCAGCTCGTCGGAGAGGGGGAGGACGCGATCGGATGACTGAGAACGTCTCCAACCCGGCAGGGGCCGAGATCGAGCGCCTGGAGCCCGGACGCGTGGCCGCGTGGCTCGAGAGCCAGCGCTGGTATGCGTCCAAGTCGCGCCACGTCACGGCTCTGGCGTTTGAGGAGAGCGTGGCCATCGCCGAGGCGCCCCCCCTGATCGTCAACCTCGTCCAGGCGCGCTTTGCCTCCGGCAGCCACGAGCTCTACCAGCTCCCCTTTGCGCTGCTCGCCGCCGAGCAGGTGGGCGATCGCCCCGTCGTCGGCACCACCGAGGACTGGACGGCGGTCGACGCGGTCGCCGACCCGGAACTGGTGCGCGAGCTGCTGCGCCAGATCGACGCCGAGCAGACGCTCGAGGGCCAGAACGGCACCTTCCGCTTCCAGCGCGTCGAGCTCACCGGCCCGTTGGCGCTGGACGCGCCGGTGCGTCCCATGGGTGTCGAGCAGTCCAACTCGTCGATCGTGTTCGGCGATGAGACCGTGCTCAAGGTGTTCCGCCGCCTGGAGCCCGGCATCAACCCCGAGCTCGAGGTGCTCCAGTTCCTCACCCGCCGGGGGTTCGCCAACATCGCCCCGCTCCAGGGCTGGTACGAGTACGAGGGCAGAGCGTTCGGCGCGACGCTGGGTGTGGCGCAGCGCTTCTTCTCAGACGCCGTCGACGGCTGGGAGCTGGCGCTGGACCAGATCGCGACCGACCCGGCCGCGTTCCTACCCGAGCTCGGGAGCCTCGGCGTGGTGACCGCGCAGCTGCACAACTGCCTGGGTTCGGACGCGAGCGATCCCGCCTTCACCCCGGAGGAGCCCAGCGCGGAGTCCATGTCGCTGCTGACGGCGACGATCGACGAGGACATCGAGCGCGTCTTCGTCCGCCTCCCCGACGACGACCGCGTCGCCGCCATCGCCGGCCGCGGCCAGGACGTCCGCGAGCAGATCGCCATGCGCGCGCAGACCGGCGTGGGTGGCCGGGCGATCCGCACCCATGGCGACTACCACCTGGGCCAGACCCTCCACGTGGGGCAAAGCGCCCCCGCCGCCCGCAGGACGGGGTCCGATTGGGTCATCATCGACTTCGAGGGCGAGCCGGCGCGCCCGCTCTTCGAGCGCCGCCAGAAGCGCAGCCCCCTGCGCGACGTGGCGGGGATGCTGCGCTCGCTGGCCTATGCCACCTCGGCCACCGAGATCATGCGGGGGATTCCGGCCCCGGCCCAGTTCGAGGACCAGGCGCGCACGATCTTCCTCGAGAGCTACTTCGCCACCATCGACCCGGCGCTCCTGCCCGGCGGCGACGCGGCCATCTCGAACATGCTGGCTATCTTCGAGCTGGAGAAGGCCATCTATGAGCTGCGGTACGAGCTGGACAACCGGCCCGATTGGTTGCCCATCCCCGTCGCGGGTATCGCCCGCCTCTTGGAGTCATGACGACAATCGCCAACAACGATCTCGAAGCTCTCGTCCGCCGGGAGCATCCCGAGCCACACGCCATCCTGGGCCCGCACGCCTGTGACGGCGGCGTCGTCGTCCGCGCCCTGCGCCCCTCTGCGGATTCGGTGGCGGTCAAGCCCAGCCGCGGCAAGAGCGTGCCGATGACCGAGATCCACCCAGGCGGGATCTTCGAGGCCGAGATCGAGGGCGCCGCGCTGCCCCTGAACTACAAGCTCAAGGTCGACTACGGCTCGGGCGGCAAGTTCACGCTGTCAGACCCGTACGCGTTCGCGCCGACGATCGGAGAGCTGGACCTGCACCTGATGGGCGAGGGCCGCCACGAGGAGCTCTACGAACGCCTCGGGGCCCACGTCGTCGAGCTGGGAGACCCACCCACCCCGGGCACCGCGTTCGCGGTGTGGGCCCCCGCGGCCCGCGCGGTCAGCGTCGTCGGCGACTTCAACTCCTGGGACGGCCGCCTGCACCCGATGCGCTCGATGGGCTCGAGCGGCGTCTGGGAGCTGTTCCTGCCCGAGGTGGGTGCGGGTCAGCGCTACAAGTACGAGATCCTCACCCAGGACGGCGAGATCCTGCTCAAGGCCGACCCCTACGCTCAGGAGACCGAGCTGCCGCCCAAGACCGCCTCGGTCATCCACACCCCGGGCCATGACTGGAGCAAGAAGGACGCCAAGTTCCTGACGGCGCGCGCCCAGCAGGAGCCGTTGTCAGAGCCCGTCTCGATCTACGAGGTCCATCTCGGCTCCTGGCGGCTGAACTCGCTGGAGGACAACCGCCCGCTCAACTACGGAGAGCTCGCCGACGAGCTGTCGGCTTATTGCGAGGACATGGGGTTCACCCACGTCGAGCTGCTGCCGGTGATGGCCCACCCGTTCACCGGCTCGTGGGGCTACCAGGTCACGGGCTACTACGCCCCCACCCCGCGCTACGGCTCCCCCGACGACCTCCGCGCGTTCATCGACAAGCTGCACGCCAAGGGCATCGGCGTCCTGCTCGACTGGGTCCCCGCGCACTTCCCGCGCGACGAGTTCGCGCTGGCCCGCTTCGACGGCTCGGCTCTCTACGAGCACGCCGACCCCCGGCGCGGAGCGCACCCGGACTGGGGCACGCTGGTGTTCAACTTCGGGCGCTACGAGGTCCGCAACTTCCTCATCTCCAACGCCCTGTTCTGGCTGCGCGAGTACCACGTCGACGGGATCCGGGTCGACGCGGTGGCATCGATGCTCTACCTCGACTACTCGCGACGCGAGGGCGAATGGGTGCCCAACCAGTTCGGCGGTCGCGAGGACCTCGACGCGGTCGCCTTCCTCAAGGAGCTCAACGAGGCCATGTACGGCCGCGAGCAGGGCATCATCTCCGCCGCCGAGGAGTCCACCGCGTGGCCGGGTGTCTCGCGGCCCACCTACCTGGGCGGCCTGGGCTTCGGCTTCAAGTGGAACATGGGCTGGATGCACGACACGCTCGCCTACTTCGAGCAGGATCCGATCTACCGCCGCTACCACCACCACGAGCTCACCTTCAGCCTCATGTACGCGTTCAGCGAGAACTTCGTGCTGCCGCTGTCTCACGACGAGGTCGTGCACGGCAAGGGCTCTCTGTATTCCAAGATGGCTGGCGCCGACCACTGGCAGAAGCTGGCCAACCTCCGCGCGCTCTACGCCTACATGTGGGCGCACCCCGGCAAGAAGCTGCTGTTCATGGGCTGCGAGCTGGCCCAGCAGGCCGAGTGGAGCCACGAGCGATCCCTGGACTGGCACCTGCTCGAGCAGCCCGAGCACGCCGGCATCCAGTCACTGGTGCGCGATCTCAACAAGCTGTACCGCAGCGAGCCCGCGCTCTACGAGCTGGACTCCGATCCGGCCGGCTTCTGGTGGCTGGAGCCCAACGACGCCGACAACAACGTGCTGGCCTTCGCCCGCCGGTCGCGCGACGGCGAACGGGTGGCGGTGTTCATCGCCAACCTGTCGCCGGTTCCGCGCGAGAGCTATCGCCTCGGCCTGCCCCGGTCAGGCCGCTGGCGCGAGGCGCTCAATACGGATTCGTCCTACTACGGCGGCAGCGACCTCGGCAACCTGGGCGGTGTGCAGCCCGAGCCGATCCCCTGGCACGACCAGCCGTTCTCGGCAGAGGTCACCCTGCCCCCGCTGGCCGCGCTCTGGCTGGTCCCCGAGGAGTGACTCCGACTCCCGGCAGGACCGTGCCGCGCCGGCGGGCTAGCCTCACGCCCCCATGTCCATGAGCAGCGCGGCAGAGCCCCACGAGCCCTACCCCTGGGAACGCCCCCTCGGCGCTCGCCAGATCGACGACGAGCGCGCGGAGTTCCGCGTCTGGGCGCCGCGCGCCTCGGCCCCGGTCGTCAAGGTCGCCGGTGCGCGCCACGCCATGATCGACGCCGGCCTCGGGGTGTGGGAGGCGATCGTTCCCGCGGCCCCCGACAGCGACTACGTCTATGTGGTCGACGGCCGGGAGATGCCCGATCCGGCCTCGCGATGGCAGCCCGACGGCCTCCGTGGCCCCTCGCGCGTCCTCGACACGCGCAAGCTGGCCACCGCCCGCCGCGGTGGTTTCGTGGCACCGGCGCTCGAGGACCTGCTCATCTACGAGCTGCACATCGGCACGTTCACGGCCGAGGGCACGTTCGCCGCCGCGGCCGAGCACCTGGCCGAGCTGGCCGACCTCGGTGTCACCGCGGTCGAGATCATGCCGGTGGCCGAGTTTCCCGGCGAGCGCGGCTGGGGCTACGACGGCGTGTTCATCTCCGCCGCCCAGTCCTCCTACGGGGGCCCTCTCGGGCTGGCGGAGTTCGTGGCCGCCGCGCATCGCGAGGGCCTGGCGGTCATCCTCGATGTCGTCTACAACCACCTGGGCGCGACCGGCGGCGGGGACATGGAGGCCTTCGGCCCGTACTTCACCGAGAAGTACGCCACGCCATGGGGCAAGGCGATCAACTACGACGACGCCGACTCAGACCCGGTGCGTGAGTGGGTGTGCCAGAGCGCCGAGGGCTGGGTGCGCGACTTTGGCATCGACGGCCTGCGCCTGGACGCCATCCACGCCATCTTTGACCAGAACCCCGAGCACCTCGTCGCCGCGGTGGCCCGGCGCGTCCACGCCGTCAATCCGCGCAACTACGTGATCGCCGAGTCAGGTCTGAACGACCCGATCGTGATGCGCCCGCCCGAGCGCGGCGGCTGGAACTGCGACGCCGCCTGGGCCGACGATTTCCACCACGCGCTGCGCACCCTCATCACCGAGGACCGCGACGGCTACTACGCGGACTTCGGCTCGGTGGCCCAGCTCGCCAAGGCCTTTCACCGCCCCCATGTCGACGACGGCGAGTACTCGCCGTTTCGCCACCGGCGCTTCGGGGCGCCGGCCGAGGACATCCCGCCCGAGCGCTTCGTCGTCTTCTCCCAGAACCACGACCAGGTCGGCAACCGGGCCTACGGCGACCGCATGCCCGCGCCCGCCCGGCCGCTGGCGGCGTTCTGCACGCTGCTGTCGCCCTTCATCCCCATGCTGTTCATGGGCGAGGAGTACGGCGAGCTGGCCCCATTTCAGTACTTCACCAGCCACATCGATCCCGACATCGCCGAGGCGACCCGGGAGGGCCGGCGCAGCGAGTTCGCCGCCTTCGCCCAGTTCGCGGCAGACGTGCCGGATCCCGAGGACCCGCGAACGTTTATGCGCTCCAAGCTCACCCGCCAGGCAGACCACGGCCTGGCGCGGCTGTACCGGGAGCTGATCGCGGCGCGCAAGCGGTTGCCGCGGGGCACCCCGCGAGAGATCGAATACGACGAGCGCTTCCAGTGGCTCGTCGTCCGCCGCGGCCCCTTCGAGCTGGCGTGCAACTTCGGCACCGGCCCGGTGACCATCCCGTGTCAGGGGGAGACGATCGAGCTGAGCGCCGGGGGCGACGCGCAACTCAACGGCGGATCGCTCAAACTGCCCGCCATGGCGGGAGCGCTGATTCGGTGAGCGAGGTGTGGCCGGGCCGGGCGTTTCCGCTTGGCGCCACGTGGGACGGGCAGGGGACGAACTTCAGCCTGTTCTCCGAGCACGCCGAGGGCGTGACGCTGTGCCTGTTCGACGACGAGGGCAACGAGACGCCGATCGACATCTGCACCCGCCGGGCGCACAACTGGCACTGCTACCTCCCGGGCGTCGGGCCGGGCCAGCGCTACGGCTTCCGCGTGCACGGGCGCTACGCGCCCCTCCAGGGCCATCGCTTCAACCCTTACAAGCTGCTCCTCGATCCGTACGCCAAGTCGATCGAGGGCGTGGTGGACTGGGAGCACGACGCCAACATCTTCCCCTACGTGCCGCCCGACAGCCCCGAGAACGCGGAGGACGCCGACCTTGAGCTCGACGACGAGGACGACGCCGGCGCGGTGCCCAAGTCGGTCGTCACCGACGACAGCTTCGACTGGGAGGGTGACCGCCTGCCCCAGACCCCGTTCGCCGACACGATCATCTACGAGACGCACGTCAAGGGCTTCACGATGACCCATCCCGACGTGCGCGAGGACCTGCGCGGGACCTATGCCGGACTCGCCTCGGAGCCGGCGCTGGCCTACCTCAAGGACCTCGGGGTCACCGCCGTGGAGCTGCTGCCCATCCACCACATCTGCGACGAGTCGTTCCTGCACGAGCGGGGGCTGCGCAACTACTGGGGCTACAGCACCATCGGCTATCTGGCGCCCCATTCGGAGTACGCGGCCACCGGTCGCCGCGGGGAGCAGGTCCGCGAGTTCAAGGGGATGGTCAAGGCGCTGCACCAGGCCGGCATCGAAGTCATCCTCGACGTCGTCTACAACCACACGGCCGAGGGCAACCACCTGGGCCCGATGCTGGCTTTCAAAGGCGCCGACAACTCCGCCTACTACCGCCTGATGCCCGACGACCCGCGCCACTACATGGACTTCACCGGCACCGGCAACTCGCTCAATCCGGTCCACCCCGCGGTGCTCCGCATGATCATGGACTCGCTGCGCTACTTCGTCATCGAGTGCCACGTGGACGGCTTCCGCTTCGACCTGGCCTCGGCGCTGGCACGCGAGTTCTACGACGTCGACCGCCTCTCGGCGTTCTTCGACACGATTCATCAGGACCCGGTCCTGTCCCAGGTCAAGCTGATCGCTGAACCGTGGGACGTCGGTCCCGGCGGCTACCAGGTGGGCAACTTCCCCATCCTGTGGTCGGAGTGGAACGGCGTCTACCGCGACACGATGCGCGACTTCTGGCGCGCCTCGGCGAGCGTGGGCCAGTTCGCCGAGCGCCTCTCGGGGTCGGCCGACCTCTATGAGTCCGACGGGCGCGACCCGTTCGCCTCGATCAACTTCGTGACCGCCCATGACGGGTTCACCCTGCGCGATCTCGTCTCCTACAACACCAAGCACAACGAGGCCAACCAGGAGGACAACCGCGACGGCACCGACGACAACCGCTCGTGGAACTGCGGCGCGGAGGGCGAGACCGACGATCCCGCCATCCAGGAGCTGCGCCGGCGCCAGCAGCGCAACTTCCTCACCACGCTGTTCGTCTCGCAGGGCACCCCGATGCTGCTGGGCGGCGACGAGCTCAACCGCACCCAGGGCGGCAACAACAACGCCTGGTGCCAGGACACCGAGATCAGCTGGTATGACTGGAACACCGACGGGGCGGCCCGCCAGATGCGGGCGTTCACCCAGCGGCTCATCCGCCTGCGGCGCGAGCACTGCACGTTCAGGCGCGAGACGTTCCTGCGCGGGCAGCCGGTCAACGACTCGCCGCTGCCCGACGTGTGGTGGTTCCGCGTCGACGGCCGGCGGATGACCAGCCGCGACTGGGAGCACGGCGAGGCGGTCCTGGGCATGTTCCTCAACGGCCAGGCGATCGCCAGCCCGGGTCCCCGCGGCGAGGAGGTCGAGGATGACTCGTTCGTGCTCCTCTTCAACGCCCACGCCGAGGACCGGGAGTTCAAACTCCCCCGCCGGCGAATGGGCACGCGGTGGGAGCTGGAGCTGTGCACGGCCGATCCGACGGCGCAGCCCGGGAGTGTTACCTATGACGCCCAGGGGCTGGTCAACGTCACCGCGCACTCGATCACCATCCTGCGGCGGATGGCCTGATGGTGATGGTGATCGCCCGCCGGGACGGGTAGCACGCCAGAGTGACACGAGAAAGAACCCCGCTGCGGGCGACCTATCGCCTGCAGCTCACCCCCGACTTCGACTTTGCCGCCGCCTGCGCGCGGATCCCATACCTGCGCGACCTCGGCATCTCGCACCTGTACCTGTCGCCGTCGCTGCAGGCCCGGGCGGGCTCAACCCACGGCTACGACGTCGTCGATCCCACGCGGATCTCCGAGGACCTGGGCGGCGAGGCCGCGTTCCACCAGCTGGCCCGGACCGCCCATGACGCCGGGCTGGGCATCGTCTTAGACCTGGTGCCCAACCACATGGCCACCGACGACGCCAACCGCTTCTGGGCCGACCCGCACCTGCGCGAGCGGTTCTTCGACATCGACCCGGCCACCGGCCGCCACCGGCGCTTCTTCGACATCGATGAACTGGCGGGAGTGCGCCAGGAGGACCCTGAGGTCTTCAAGGCCACGCATGAGCTCGCGTTGAGCCTTGTGCGCGACGGCGTGGTCGACGCCCTGCGCATCGACCATCCCGACGGCCTGACCGACCCCGCCCAGTACTTCAGGCGGCTGCGCGATGCGGGCGTGGAGACGGTGTGGATCGAGAAGATCCTCGAGTCCTCTGAGGCCCTGCGCGACTGGCCGGTCACCGGCACCGTGGGCTACGAGTTCCTCAACGACGTGTGCGCGTTGTTCGTGGACCCGGCGGCCGAGCCCGCCTTCACCGCGCTCTGGCAGGACCTTTCCGGAGACCGCCGTTCGTTTGCAGAGGTCGCGGCCGAGGCCAAGCTCGAGCAGGCCCGCAGCACCTTCATGCCCGAGGTGGACCGGCTGTCGGCGCTCGCTGATGGCGCCGGCGGCGACCCGGACGCGCTCGCGCGCGCGGTGGCGTCGTTCCCGGTCTACCGCAGCTATGTGGAGCCCGACGACGGCGTCGTCGACGACGCCGACCGCGAGGCGGTGGCCGCCGCCGAGATGCCCGCCGAGATCGCGGACATGCTGCTGCTGTCGCGTCCCGCGCCGGCCGAGTTCGTCACGCGCTTTCAGCAGACCACCCCGCCGGTGGTGGCCAAGGGCGTGGAGGACACTGCCTTCTACCGCTACGCGCGGCTGCTGGCGCTGTGCGACGTCGGTGGTGACCCCGGCCGCTTCGGCATCGGTCCCGCGCGCTTGCACGACGCCAACGCCCAACGGGCGCAGCGGTTCCCCGAGGCGATGCTGACCACGATGACCCACGACACCAAGCGCTCGGCCGACGTCCGCGCCCGGCTGGCCGCGCTCACGTGGATGCCCGAGCGCTGGGAGGCGAGCGTGCGCCGCTGGCTGGAGCTGTCCGAGCCCCTGCGCACCGCGGGCGCCCCCGACGACCTCGAGCGCTACTTCCTGTTCCAGACGCTCATCGGGGCGTGGCCGATCGAGGCCGACCGCGTGCAGGCGTACATGGAGAAGGCCCTGCGCGAGGCCAAGCGCAACACCAACTGGGTTGACCAGAACGCCGAGTGGGAGCGCGGCGTCATGGATTTCGTGGCCGCGATCTACGACCACGACGAGCTGCGCCGCGAGCTGGACGGATTCACGCGGGAGCTCGAGTTCGCCGGCGACTGCGTCGCGCTGCGCACGGTGGCGCTCAAGCTCACCGTGCCCGGGGTGCCCGACATCTACCAGGGCGACGAGCTGCCGCTGTTCGCGCTCGTGGACCCCGACAACCGCCGGCCGGTGGACTGGCAATGGAACGAGACGATGCTGGGCCGCCTCGCCGGCGGCGCGCAGCCGGTGCCCGAGATCCGCAAGCTGTGGCTGACCACCCGGCTGCTGGGCCTGCGCATCCGCCGGCCCGAGGCGTTCGCCGGAGGCTATGAGCCACTGCCCGCCGGCGAGACCGCCCTCGCCTTTGTCCGCGGCGGGGACGTCCTGGTGGCGGTGGCCACGGGGCCGAGGCCGCCCGATGAGCCGCTGGAGGGCGCCGGCGGGCGCTGGCGCGACGTGCTCCACGGCGACGAGCGCGAGCTCGGCTCCTCGGTGGCCGTGGCCGAGCTGCTTGATGAGTACGGGATCGCCGTGCTCGAGCGCGCCTGACCCGCGGGCCCCCCCCGGCGGGTGTAATGGATCCGCCGCCGCCGGACATTTCCCGAGTAGTGGAACCTCACGCACAGTTTGAGGAGCTGTACCGCGGCTATGCCGACCGCGTCCACGCCTACGCGCTGCGGCGCACGACGCCGGCGGCGGCCGACGACGTCGTCGCCGAGGTCTTCCTCGTCGTCTGGCGCAAGCTGCACAAGGTTCCCGACGAGCCCCTCCCGTGGC
>JBAQGP010000522.1:0-16563 GCA_049287845.1 Solirubrobacteraceae bacterium
GCCGGCCTCGCCTACGAGCTGATCGCGTCACGCGCCGAGCTCGAGGTCATCGTCGGCGCCGCTCGCCGTGGCGAACCCGAGCCCGACGTACGCACCCTGAACGGCTGGCGCCGCGCGCTCGTGGGCGACGATCTGTCTGACCTGCTGGCCGGGCGCAGCGCCGTGTCGGTCGGCCCCGACCGGCGCCTCGAGCTCACCGAACGCCGGGAAGCGCCCTGAGCGTCCGGGGCCGTCTCACGATGGGCCCCGGGTCAGCATGAGCGACAGCGCCGGCGTCCGATTGAAGATCGTGTCCGAGAGCGCGTGGGAGATCGCCGCCGTGCGCTGGACCGACCCGACGTCGATGTCGGTCAGTTCCCCGTACGCGGTCGCGTAGGTCAGGCGCAGCTCGTGGCCGGGAGAATCGGCCGCCGTCTCGGCGTCGACAGGCCCCTTGCTGGCCGTCCACCCCAGCTTGGCCAACCGCGCGGCGTAGGCGAGGCGCAGCGCCGCGGAGGTGCCGTAGTGCTCATCGACGACCACCACCTGCAGCGCGCAGTACGCGCTGACGCTGCGGTCACAGCTGCGCACCTGGGTCAGCACCCGCGTCCCCTCGAGCATCGGGAGGTTCCTCAGGCCGATGGCCCGCGGCGTGCCGCCCCGGCCCGTCACGACGATGGCGAGTGCGAGCGCGGCCATCGCGACCAGGAGCACGGCCACGACGACCAGCGTCCAGGACAGCAGCCTGCGCGATGACGTCGTCGCCGCCATCCGGTGGCCGAATGCCATCACGCGTCCCACGGCGCGAGCGCCGCGGCGATGCCATTCCGGTCCAGCCCGGCGCCCAGACAGCACAGCAAGGCGATCCGGGCCGCCCGCGCCGACAGGAACGGGGCGCACACGGCGCCGCTGGCGCGGACGTCGCGCTCTGAGCCCTCAAAGCCGTAGGTGGCGTGCATCATCGACCCGCGCTCGGGCGCCACGGTGACCACGACCGGCACCTGGGCGATGGTGTCGCGCAACGCGTGCAACATGCCCGGCGTGAGATGACCGGCGCCGAACGCCTCCACCACGAGCCCGTCCGCGGCCTGTCCCGCCGCGCGCAGCAGCGACCCGTCCTCCCCCAGGGCGGCGCTCAGGATCGGCACGGCGTGGGTGATCGTGCCGGGCTGCAGCGCGGGCTGGCGCAGCGGCCGCGCGTGGAGCCAGATGCGGCCCTCGACGATCCTGCCCAGGGGCCCCGCCACCGGCGAGGCAAACGCGCTGGGGCCGGTGCTCTCGACCTTGCGAGCGCTGGTCGCCGCCAGGATCTCTCCGCCGAACACCACCACCACCCCCAACCCGGTGGCGTCAGCTGACGCGGCCAATGCCACGGCGTCGAGCAGGTTGGCGGGCCCATCGGCGCCCGGGGCGCTGGCCGGACGGTTGGCGCCGGTGAACACGATCGGCGCGTCGCCGTCGTAGATCATCGCGCACAGCATCGCCAGCTCCTCCAGCGTGTCGGTGCCGGTGGTGATGACCACGCCGTCGCCGCGCGATGCCGCCCTCACCGCCTCTCGCACCAGCCCCAGCCCCTGCTCCAGGGAGATCTGTGGCCCGGGGAGGCCCAGCACGTTCTCGGCCTGCAGCGAGGGAAAGCGCTCGAGCTCCGGGATGGCGGCGACCAGGCCGGCGGCGTCGAGCGTGGGCACGGCGTGCTCGCCCTGCATGGAGATCGTGCCGCCGGCGGCCAGCAGCCGCACCGGCCTGGTCTGGGCACCTTCGGTTGGTCGTGACGCGGACATCGCGGGCAGAAGCTAGCGCCCCCGCCCCATGAGGATGGCGAGGTGCGAAGCGCAGAAGCTAAGCTGCCCTCACCAAAATGTCGACTACCGCAGACAACCTCTCCGATCCTGAGCTGCTCGAGGCCGCGTGGGACCTCCGCGAGCTGGTCGACGGCGACGAGCAGACCGGGGTCACCCGTCAGCTCGATCAGGCGCTCGAGCGGGCCGCCGCATTCGCCGGCGCACACGCGGGCAGGATCGCCGAGCTGGATGCCCCTGGACTCGCCGCCGCCATGCGGGAGCTGGCGGAGATCAACGAGCTCGTCGGCAAGGCCGGCTCGTTCGCGTCGCTGCGCTTCGCCACCGACACGGCCGATTCGACCCGCGGGGCCCTCCTCCAGCTCGTGCAGGAGCGCGCCACCGAGATCGAGACCAAGCTCCTGTTCTTCGAGCTGGAATGGGCGGCGCTGGACGACGACCGCGCCGCCCAGCTGCTCGCCGCTGCGGAGCTGGCCTTCTGCGCGCACTATCTGCGCAGCGCCCGCCGCTACCGGCCCCACCTGCTCTCCGAGCCGGAGGAGACGATCCTGGCCGAGAAGACGATCTCGGCGGAGAGCGCCTGGGCGCGGCTGTTCGGCGAGCTGGTCGCGACGTTGCGCGTGCCCCTCGACGCTCAGGAGCTCCCGCTCGATGTCGCGCTCAGCCGGCTGCAGGACTCAAACCGCGACACCCGGCGCACCGTGGCCGAGGCGGTCTCGGCGGCGCTGGAGCCCGGGCTGCGCACGCGGGCGTTCATCTACAACACGCTCGTCTACGACAAGGCGGTGGACGACCGGCTGCGCCACTACCCGCACTGGCTGGCGTCGCGCAACCTCGCCAATGAGGCCTCCGACGAGTCGGTCATGGCGCTGGTGGAGGCGGTGCGCGGTCGCTTTGACATCCCGCAGCGCTGGTACACGCTCAAGGCCAAGCTGCTGGGGATCGACCGGCTGGCTGACTATGACCGCAGCGCCCCGGTGCTGCCCGAGGACGTCACCTTCTCCTACGCGGAGTCGCGCGAGCTGGTGCTCGACACCTACGACGCCTTCTCCCCCGACGCCGGGCGCGTGGTGCGGCGGTTCTTCGACGAGCGCTGGGTCGACGCGCCGGTGCGCCCCCACAAGCGTGGCGGGGCCTTCTGCGCCTACACCGTCCCCAGCGTGCACCCTTACATCCTGCTCAACTTCACGGCGCGCCGCCGCGACGTCCTGACCATGGCTCACGAGCTCGGCCATGGCCTTCACGCCGCCCTGGCCCAACCCCAGGGCGTGTTTCACCAGTCCACGCCTCTGACGCTGGCCGAGACCGCCTCGGTGTTCGGTGAGGCGCTCGTGTTCGGGCGCATGCTCGATGCGGCGCCCGACGACGACGCGCGCCTCAGCCTGCTGGCCGAGCGCATCGACGGCGCCATCGCCACCGTGTTCCGCCAGATGGCGATGAACCGCTTCGAGCACCTCATCCACACCCGCCGGCGCAGCGAGGGTGAGCTGTCGGTGGACCGGATCTGCGACTCGTGGGTCGAGGCCCAAACCGAGCTGTTCGGCGAGTCGGTGCAGATCACCGACGGCTACCGCATGTGGTGGTCCTATGTCCCGCACTTCATCAACACCCCGGGGTACGTCTACGCCTACGCCTACGGTCAGCTCCTGGCCCTGTCGGTGTACGGGCGCTACCTGCAGGAGGGGGCGTCCTTTGCCCCCGAGTACCTCAAGCTGCTGGCCGCGGGCGGCTCGCGCACGCCCGAGGATATCGCCGCCATGGTCGGCATCGACCTCGCCGACCCGGGGTTCTGGGACGCGGGACTGGATCTCGTCGAGCAGCAGCTGCGCGACGCCGAGGAGCTGGCGCTCCAGCGCTGAACCGCTCGGCTGGCCGCCCGGCGATGGTGCGCGCGGCGGTGCTGGTCCTAGTGCGTCTTGGCGTGGCGCGTGCGGGAGCGCTCCTCCTGGCGCTCCACCACCTGGGCGATCAGCTTGATGATCTGTTCGATGCCGGTCACCTTGGCGTCGCCGTGGGCCAGCGCGGCCCGCCACTCCTTGATGTGGCCCTTGGTGGCCAGGTCGTTGAACTTCGCCCGGGGCACCTCGAGGCGCACCTTGGCGTCGGTGGCGATGTCCTTGGTGACCTTTGGGCCCGGAAGCTCGACCCGGAACATCTGGATGTCGCGCCCGCCGCGCAGCTCCAAGCCGGCGACCAGCTTGAGCTGCGCCAGCGCCGGCACGTCCTCGAGAAACCGCGTGACCGCGGTCTCGATGAGCGCCTTGGTGTCAGCCGGACTGGACAGGGCGAGACAGTCTATCCGTGCCGGCTGGTCGCCCGGACGCGGTCGCCTGCAGGCGCGCTACGGCTTGGACTGCGTCAGTGCAACGCCGCCGTCGTAGCCGGAGACCGTCGTGGTCCCATCCTTGGCCAGGAACGCGTGCACCAGCGTCTGGCGCGACGAGGCCCCGGGCGCGAACGCGGCGGCCAGTCCCAGCGCGGCGATGGCGAGAACGGCCAGGCGACGCCGGAAGATGATGACGGGGGATGCGGTGAGTGCGGGCATCATGTCTGCTCCCTGCCTAGCTTTCGGTCCCTGAACCGTAGCGCGCCCGCTGGCGCCTGTGGCGCGGCGCGACTAGATCTTGTGGCGCTGGAGCAACTTGCGGCCGATGACCATGCGCTGGATCTCGCTGGTTCCCTCGCCGATCAGCAGCAGCGGCGCGTCGCGGTAGATCCGCTCGATCTCGTACTCCTTGGAGTAGCCGTAGCCGCCGTGGATGCGCAGGCATTCCTCGGCGCACAGGCGCCCGGTCTCCGAGGCGAACAGCTTCGCCATGCCCGCCTCGATGTCCGAACGCTCGCCGGCGTCCTTCATTCGTGCGGCCTGGCGGGTGAGCAGACGCGCCGCCTCCACCTGGGTGGCCATGTCGGCCAGCTTGAACTGGATCGCCTGGTGCTCGGCAATCGGCTTACCAAAGGCCCGGCGCTCCTGGGCGTAGCGCAGCGCCAGCTCCAGCGCCCGCTGGGCAAGCCCCACGCCGCGCGCGGCGACGTTGACACGGCCGAGCTCCAGCGCGTCCATCATCTGGGCAAAGCCCTTGTTTAGGCCGGTCTCCTCGCCACCGAGGATGTCGTCGCCCGTGCGCTTGTAGCCGTCGAAGACCAGCTCGGTGGACTCCACGCCCTTGTAGCCCATCTTCTTGATCTGGGGCGGAACGTTGAGGCCCGTGTAGTCCCCCGAGTTCTCCGCGGCGCCCGGCTCCTTGTCGGCGATGAAGCAGGTCAGCCCGCGATGCTTGGGCTCGGCGGTCAGATCGGTCCGCACCAGCACGAACACCACACCCGAGCGCAGGCCGTTGGTCACCCACATCTTGGTGCCGTTGATCTCATAGGTGCCGTCGTCTGACTTCTTGGCCGTGGTCTTGATCGCGGCCACGTCGGAGCCCAGCTCGGGCTCGGACAGGCTGAACGCGGCGCGGATCTCGCCGGTGGCCATCCTGGGCAGATAGTTCTGCTTCTGCTCGTCGGTCCCGAACTTCATCAGCAGGTAGGAGCCGATGAAGTGGGTGTTGACGATGCCCGAGATGCTGATCCAGCCCCGTGACAGCTCCTCCACGATCATCGCGTAGGTCGTGAGGTCCAGGCCCATCCCGCCGTACTCCTCGGGGATCGTCACCCCGAACAGCCCCAGCTCCTTCATCTGCTCCACGATCGGCTCCGGGAAGGCGTCCTCGTGGTCGTAGTGCTCGGCGTGGGGCAGGATCTGCTCGTCGGCGAACTGGTGGACCATCTCGCAGATGGCCCTCTGTTCGTCGGTCAGATCGTTGGCGGGACTGGTCGCTGCCATGGGTTGCGGGGACTCCTCAGGGGTCGAGACGGTCCGCCGAGAATACCCGCGGGGTGTGGGCCTTGATACCGTCGCGGGAGCCTGTAAGAAGTTTCTGAATGTTGGGGAGCGCCCCCGCGGCGGTGGGCGGAGTCTGCGTCATCAAGGAGGAGCACATGATCTGTCGTTGCATTCGTCGCCTGGCGGGAGCGGGAGCGTTCGTCCTCGCCGGCTGTCTGGTCCTGGCCGTCGGAGCTCAGGCCAAGCCCAAGACCCTCACGGTCTGCACGCACGGATGCCGCTACTCGACCATCCAGGGCGCGGTCAACGCCTCGGGCAAGAACGCGACGATCGAGGTCAAGCCAGGCAGGTACGTCGAGGGCGTCATCGTCTCGGGCCACAAGCACGACGGCCTGCACATCATCGGCGAGACCGAGAACCCGGCCAAGGTGCTCATCGAGGGCAGGAAGGCCAAGGGTCCGGGTGGCGCGGCCCAGAACGGGATCGAGGGCGACAGCGTCAACAACCTCGTGTTGGAGAACATGAAGTCCGAGCACTTCGCGGCCAACGGCTTCTACGTCAATCACTGCAAGGGCTACCTCATGAAGAACCTGGTGGGCGCCTTTGAGCACGCCTACGGGCTGTTCGCCTTCCGCTGCGTCGGCGGGCGCATGACCCAGTCGGTGGGCTACGGCAACGGCGACTCGGCGTTCTACATCGGCGGCACCCCGTTCCAGCAGCATCCGGTGTGGTCCAGCGTTGATCACGACACCGGCTATGAGAATGTCCTGGGCTACTCGGGCACCAACTCCAAGTACGTGGCGATCCGCAACTCGTCCTTCTACAACAACGGTGCCGGGGTCGTCCCGAACACGCTGACCTCAGAGCCCGACCAGCCGGCCGACACCGGCATCATCGAGAACAACCTCATCTTCTGGAACGATTTCGACTACTACCGTCCCGGCTCGCCGGTCAAGACGGTGTCCGGCGGCGTCGGAACCCAGCAGGCTAACTATCCGATCGGCGCAGGCGTGATCCTGTTCGGCACGACCAACTGGACGGTCAAGAACAACTCCATCTTCGGCAACTTCCTGTGGGGCGTGGCATCGTTCTCCGATCCGACCAACTCGACCGGCAAGGCGCTGAACAGCGGCAACCACATCATGAACAACAAGATGGGGGCCGCGGCCAGGGACACCAACGGGTTCGACTTCTTCAACGACGGGTCCGGCCAGGGAACCTGCTTTGAGAACAACGGAGCCAATGTGACCTTGGACGTCGAGGGCAGCGCATCGGCGTCGCAGATCTATCCGACGTGCCCGACGACCAACGGCACGGGCACCACGTCGGGCAATTCGGATCAGTTCGGCAAGCTGGCGGCGGTGGTCCTGGCCAATCCGCCGGCCAAGCAGGAGCAGTTCTGGCACGTTCACCAGCACCCGGCACGTCCCGGGGTCAAGCCCTTCGAGGGCTAGCGAGAAACACAGGGGGTTCACTCACGATGAAGCACAAGGGGCTGACAACGCTCATCGCCTGTCTTGCCGTCGGCGCGGTCGGGGTACCGACGGCGCTCGGCACGACCACGCGCAAGCCCGTGGTCAAGAGCGTCCAGGTCGAGGACAACTTCTACTCACCGACCAAGGTGACGATCAAAAAGGGTCAGCAGGTCAACTGGATCTGGAACGCGATGAACTTCAACACCCACACGGTGAGCCTGATCAAGGGCCCCAAGGGCGTCAGCAAGAGGAGGTTCAGCTCGTTCCAGGCGAGCGCGGGGGTTCATTTCAAGCTGACCTTCACCAAGGCGGGGACATATCACTTCGAGTGCCAACTGCACCCACTCGACATGAACATGACGGTGACCGTGAAGAACTAGTGTTCCGATACGAATCGGGACATCGGACCTAGAAGGGGGCCCATCGTGACCGGACCTATCGGCCGGCGGCAGTTCGTCGCCAGCGCTGGCGGGACGCTGTTCTGCACGCTGGCGGGGCAGAAGCTGACGAGCAACTCGCACGTCAACCTCCAGCAGCTCAGCGGCGGCGTCCCGGTGCCGCCCAAGGTCGCGGCGTACTACCACGCGCAGGCACAGGCAGAGGCCGGGGCGGCGGCGCGCCCGGAGTTCGTCTCCGACACCAGACCGAGGGCGGCGAGCGCCAGCGGCGCGGTGCACACCTACTGGATCAAGGCGGTCAAGACGAAGTGGAACATCGTCCCCACCCACCACGACGGGATGATGGACCGCAGGGTGCCGGGCAGGACGACGTTCACCGCACTCGCCTATCAGCCGTGGACGCCGGGCTTCGCCAAGCCGCTGGGTCCGCCGCAGATCCCCGGGCCGCTGCTGGAGGCGCAGACCGGCGACACGATCGTCGTCAACTTCCGCAACCAGACCGGCGTGCCGGTGACCATGCACCCACACGGGATCTTCTACACCCACGACATGGACGGCGCGTACAAGGGCAAGTACACCGAGCCGGGCGGGTTCGTGGAGAACGGGCGCACCTTCCAGTACGTGTGGGAGGCCCGGCCCGGCACCGAAGGCGCGTGGCTCTACCACGACCACGGGCCGATGGACCCGCTTCCCGTGTTCAAGGGGATGTTCGGCGGCCTGATCATCCGCAAGCCCTCCGATCCCGTGCCCAACCAAGAGTTCTTCGTCTTCCTGCATTCGTTCGCACCCCTGGCCACGGGCCTGGAGCAGCAGTTCTCGTGCATCAACGGGCGGGCCTACGCCGGCAACACGCCCACGCTGCACGCCACCGTGGGAGATACCGTCAACTGGCACGTATTCGCCATCGACAACGACTTCCACGCCTTCCATCTGCACGGCCATCGCTGGATCGACCCCGATGGCGGCGTGCTGATCGACAACCACACGCTGGGACCGGCCGACGTCACGTCGTTTTCCATCGTGGAGGACAACCCCGGTCGCTGGTTCTACCACTGCCACGTGTTCTCCCACCTGCACATGGGCATGAACGGGTGGTACGTCGTCTCGCCCTGAGCCGACGGCGCGGCGCGGTCGCCATCCTGGTGGCGACCGCAGCAGCCCTGCTCGGGACCGGCACGGCGCGCGCGGCCGACGCCAAGGTGGCCATCGGGCACTACCAGTGGTCACACGCGGTGGTTCACGTCGACCTCGGCCAGCACGTGACCTGGTACTGGGTCGGTCCCGACACCATGCACTCGGTGACGGGGATCTCCGCCAACGACGCCGGGGAGGACTCCGATCCCGGCAACAGCCAGCCCGATCACAAGCTCGGCTCCACCTTCCGCCTCAGCTTCAACCAGCCGGGGGTCTACGCGTTCCAGTGCAAGCTGCACCCGGTGGTCCACGGCGAGGTGATCGTCTCCGACGCCTCGGGCAACCCGCTGGATGACCCCGACCCGGTCCCGAAGCTCAACGTGCTGCTCATCCGCCCGACGCTCACCCAGGTCTTCCTGTCGCGTCCTCGCTTCCGCGCGGGGACGACGCTCAACCTGGCGCTCGACGATCCCGCGATCATCGACGCCGAGATCTGGCATGTGGCCCACGGGCACCGCTCGACCTACGCCGGCTGGCAGCGGTGGCGTGCGCACATCGGCTTTGACTACCTGCCGTTCGGCACGCGGGCGGGGCATTTCCGCCCGGCGCCGGGGCGTTACGTCGCGTTCCTGCAGGCGACCGACCTGTTCAACAACGTCAGCCGCATCCGGCGGGTGCCGTTCACGATCCTCGGCCCGCCGCGCTAGTCGGCGGCAGCGGCCGCCCGCGGCTCGGAGCGCACGCGGCGGCTCCACGGCGACTCGGGGCGCTCCTGGAGCTCCCCGTCGAGCTCGATGTCGACCTTCTCGTTGAAGAAGCACAGCAGCCCGGCGATGCGCCCCACCTCGGCCAGCGGCTGCTCGTAGTACCAGATGAGGTCGGTGCCGTCGCCCCCGTTCTGAGGCCTGACGGAGTAGTAGCTCGCGGTCCCCTTGTACGGGCAGCGGGTGACGGTGTCAGACGGCGCGAGCTCGGCGCGCACGTCCTCGCGCGGGATGTACCAGCGCGGCGGCAGGTTCGACTCAAACAGCGCCAGCGCGCGATCGGTCTCGGCCAGCACCTCGCCGTCGAGCAGCACGCGGATGTGGCGGTCGGTGCCGACGACGTCGACGCGGTGGTAGGGGTCGCGCGGATGCACCATGATCTCCTCACCCTCCTCCAGCCACCGGCCCATCCGGTCGAAGTAGAAGGCCACCAGGTCCTTGATGAAGGGGGCATCGGGGAGCGGGTCCGGGTAGTACCAGGCACCGTTCTCCACGGTCTCGCCCCCGGCGGTGATCGTGTAGTAGGAGGCGTCGCCCTTCTTGGGGCAGTGGGTGTGACGCTCGGTCGGCGTCATGAGGTCGGTGCGCACGTCCTCGGGCGGGAAGTAGTACGCCGGCTGCAGCCCGGACTCGTGCAGGATGAACGCGTGGCGGCTGTCGGCGATCACCTCACCGCCGACCTCGACACGGATGCGCTTGGGCGTGTGCTCGAGGTAGATCGTGCGCCCCGGGGGCGGGGGCTCGAAGTTGAACCGCCCGTCGGGCGCCTTGCTGAGCGGGCCGTTCCCGGTCATCCATCCCATGCACTCAGCCTACCAATCGGGAATGTCGGGCCCTCCGCAGGCGCCTGAAATGCGACGGGGCGGCCATTTGGCCGCCCCGCGCACAGCTCAGTTGTCAGATCGCCGAGGTCAGCCGATCTTGACCTTGTAGCCCTTGGCCGAGGCCTTGGACAGGGTCGTGTTGCCGCCGAAGACCACCGAGACCTGGAGCGCCTTGGCGCCCCTGGGGACGGCGACCTTCATGCGTGAGCTGAAGGCGCAGCTCGAGCGCAGCTTCGCCGTTCCGGACCCGACCTTGTTCCTGCCGTCCTTGAAGGTCACCGAGACCGTGCCGGTGCAGCCCTTGCGCGTGCTCACGCCGCTGGGCAGGGTGAGCCGCCCCGACGTCGTGAACACGAACGGAGCGTGCTTGGCCGTCTTGGGCTTGGTGCTCGCTGTGAGCTTCTTGGGGTTGAACGTCGAGACGGTGATCGACCTCGTCACCCCCAACGGCGTCCGGTCCCCACTGCAATCCACGCCGCGCACTAGTGACCCACCCCCCGAAACGCCGGCCCGCAACCATTTTCTCGGCGCAGGGGGATCGCGGGGCGCCGCCGAACGCGTCTGCGGTCGGCGCACGGCAGAATCCAGGCCATGAACTTCGCCCGCGACGTGGTCGACGCCGCCCGTCCCGGCGACCGGGCGCTGGTGGAGATCCCCCGGGAGGGCGAGCGCCGCGAGTGGACGTTCGGGGAGGTGGCCCACGCTTCGGCGCGACTGGCGGGCACGCTCCTCGCGCGCGGCGTCACCCGCGGCGACGTGGTCATGACGCTGATCGGCAACCGCGCGGAGTGGGTGCTGACGATGGTCGCGTGCTTTCGCATCGGCGCGGTGGCGCTGCCCTGCAACGAGCAGCTGCGCGCCAAGGACCTGCGCCAACGCTTGGACGCCGCACAACCGAAGCTGATCGTCGCCGACGAGCGCAACGCCGGCGAGCTGGCGGCGGCCGGGATCGACGCCCGCGGCGCGCCGGCCGTGATCCTCATTCCTGACGAGCGTGTGTTCGCCGCTGACCCCGTGCCCGCAATCGAGCTGGACGCGACCGATCCCTGTCTGATCACCTTCACCAGCGGGACCACCGGCGAGGCCAAGGGGATCGTCCACGGCCAGCGCTACCTGCCTGGCCAGCGGTTGCAGGCGACCACCTGGCTCGGAGGGGGTCCCGGCGACCTGGTGTGGTGCACGGCAGCCAGCGGGTGGTCGAAGTCCGCGCGCAACGTGTTCATCGCCCCGTGGCTCACCGGTGCCGCCGCCCTGCTGCACGACGCCCGCTTCGACCCAGCGCAGCGCCTGGAGATCCTCGCCGCCGAAGAGGTGAACGTGCTGTGCATGGCGCCCACCGAGTACCGGGTCATCGCCAAGCGCGTGCAGCTGCATCCCGTGCCCTCGCTGCACGGCCTAGTGGCGGCCGGCGAGGCGCTCAACCCCGAGGTGCTGCGTGCCTTCAAGGAGGCCACCGGGCTCGAGATCCGCGACGGCTACGGCCAGACCGAGACCGGCCAGCTCACTGGCGTGCCCGCCGGCGGCGCGGTCCGCCCGGGCTCGATGGGCCGACCGTTGCCGGGGGTGGCCCTCGAGGTCCTAGACGGCGAGCTGGTCCTCGCCGATCCGCGTACCGATCCCACGTTCTACGTGGCCACACTGGACGGCGCCCCATCGCCCGAGGACCGGCCCTGGAGGACCGGCGACCGCGTCGCCGCCGACGAGGACGGCTATCTGTACTTCGAAGGGCGCACCGACGACGTCATCATCTCGGCCGGTTATCGCATCGGTCCGTTCGAGGTGGAGTCCGCACTCGTCTCCCACGGCGCCGTTGCCGAGGCGGCCGTGGTGGCGGCCCCCGATGAAGAGCGCGGCGCGGTCGTGCGCGCGGTCGTCGTCCTGCGCGACGGCTACAGCCCTTCCGACGCGCTGGTGACCGAGCTGCAGGACCACGTCAAGCAGGAGACGGCCCCGTACAAGTACCCGCGGATCGTCGACTTCGCGGCCGAGCTGCCCAAGACCGCCAGCGGCAAGGTCCAGCGCGCGGTGTTGCGCGGGGCCTGAGCTAGCCTCATCGCTCATGGACTACCGCCCGGCCATCGGCATCAGCACCCCGTTGACCCAGGCCAGCTACGGCGTCTGGGATCAGCCCTCCGCCGTCCTGCCCGCGGGCTACCTCACTGAGGTGCGCCGCGCCGGGGGCCTCGCTCTCATGATCGCCGCCGACCCCGACCTGGTGACCGACCCCGACGAGCTTCTTCACCGCGTCGACGGCCTCATCGTCTCGGGCGGCGTTGACGTGGACCCGGCGTCCTATGGGGCGCAGCGCCACCCCGAGACCAAGGGCTGCACGCCGGAACGCGACGCCTTCGAGATCGCGCTCGTACGCCGGGCGTCGGAGCTGGACATGCCGGTGCTGGGGATCTGCCGCGGCATGCAGGTGCTCAATGTCGCCTTCGGGGGCACCCTCATCCAGCATCTGCCCGAGACGTTCGGCCACGAGGACCATCGCCGGGTGCCTGGCAACTTCGACGAGGCCGACCACGATGTCCGTCTCGTCCCGGGCTCACTGGCGGCGGTGGCCGCGGGCGAGTTGCTGCATACCACCAAGTCCCACCATCACCAGGGGGTCGACGAGGTGGGCGACGGGTTGATTGTCACCGGCACCTCCACGCTCGACGACCTCGTTGAGGCGATCGAGCTGCCCGACCGCCGCTTCGTCCTGGGTGTCCAGTGGCATCCCGAGGCCGACGAGCGCAGCCGCGTGATCGGTGCGCTGGTCCAGGCTGCCGCGCAGTACCGCGACGCGCGCGCCGCCGTCGCGTAACCGGGACTCAGCGGATGGTGACCGGCTCCGCGTAGCCGGCGTCGCGGACCGCCCGCTGGACCTCCCCGGCGTGCTCGGGTCCACGCGTCTCCAGCACGAGCTGGACGGCTGACTCTCGCACGTGCAGATCGAAGCCCTCGCGGATGTGCTCGACGTCGAGCAGGTTGGCTCCGCGCCGGCCCACCAGGGAGAGCAGCAGCGCCAGCGATCCCGGGCGGTCGGGCAGCCGGGCCAGCAGTACGTAGCGCCGTCCCGCCTGGCTCTCGTGACGGCGCACGATCTGCCCCAGCAGGCCCGGATCAACATTACCTCCGGATAGGATCACGGCCGTCGTCCCGTCGGTGACCCTCTCGCCCGCCCGCCCCGCGAGCAGCGCCGCGACCCCCACGGCGCCGGCGCCCTCGACCACGAGCTTGGCCCGCTCGAGCAGGAACACCATCGCCTCGGCCACCTCCTCCTCGGAGACGACGACGAGCTCGTCGACCCACCGCTGGATGAGCGCAAGCGTGAGCGTGCCCGGGCGCTTGACCGCGATCCCGTCAGCGATGGTGAGCGCGGAGGCGACGGCGACGGGCTCTCCGGCCGCCAGCGAGGTGGGAAACGGTGCGCACGCCTCGACCTGGACCCCGATCACCTCCACCTCCGGACGCTGTGACTTGACCGCGATGCCCACTCCGCTGATCAGGCCGCCGCCCCCGACCGGCACCACCACGCGGCGCAGATCCGGCGCCTGCGCCAGCAGCTCGAGGCCGACGCTCCCCTGGCCGGCCACCACCACCGGATCGTCGAACGGGTGCACGAACGGGTGCCCACCGGCCTGCGCCCAGCGCTGGGCCGCGGCCAGCGACTCGTCGACGGACTCACCCACGAGCCGTACCTGTGCCCCCAGCGCCGCAGTGGCCTCGGCCTTGGCGATGGGAGCTCCTTCGGGCATGAACACATGACAGGGGACCCCGCGCTCGCGAGCCGCATAGGCGACCGCCTGGGCGTGGTTGCCCGCGCTGGCGCACACGACGCCGTCCTCGCAGGCGCTGCCCAGAGAGGCGATCTTCGCCAGCGCGCCTCGGATCTTGAACGAGCCGGTGCGCTGGAGGTTCTCAGCCTTGAGCGCGACCGTCATCCCGGCCCGCTCGGTCAGCGTCCGCGAGCTGAGCAGCGGCGTCTCTCGGATGACTCCGGCACCGGCCTTCGCGGCGCGACGGACGTCGTCGACCGAGGGCTCGGTCGGCCGGTCGATCGAGGCCGGTTCAGCCGCCAAGCGCCACCACCGCGTCCATCTCGACCTGTGCCCCGCGCGGCAGAGCGGCGACCCCGATGGCCACCCGCGCCGGGGGGCTGGATTCGAAGAACGACCCGTAGACCTCATTCACGGAGGCGAACTGGGTCATGTCGGTCATGTAGATGGTGACCTTGACCGCGTCGCCGAGCGTCGCGCCGGCGGCCTGGCAGACCGCCGCGAGGTTCTCCAGGCATCGTCCGGCCTGGTCGGCGGCGGTCGCTCCCACGAGGTCCCCGGTCCTCGGGTCCAGTGGGATCTGCCCGGAGCAGAACAGCAGACCACTCGCTGCCACGGCATGTACATACGGGCCAATCGCCTCCGGCGCGCCGGTGGCGATGACCGGTTCCCTGTTACCAGCCAAATCTTCTCCTTGTCTCTGACGGCACTCTGGGTCACAGCGTATTGCGCCTCCGACGCCCGGGTAGCCTCCTTTCGATGCCCAACCGCCTCGCCGATGAGACCTCGCCCTACCTGCTCCAACATGCACACAACCCCGTGGACTGGTACCCGTGGGGCGAGGAGGCACTGGAGCGCGCGCGGGAGCTCGACCGTCCCCTGCTCGTCTCCATCGGCTATTCGGCCTGTCACTGGTGCCACGTGATGGAGCGCGAGTCGTTCGAGGACCCGGCCGTGGCGGCGTTGATGAACGAGAAGCTCGTGTGCATCAAGGTCGACCGTGAGGAGCGCCCGGATATCGACGCCGTGTGCATGGAGGCCTGCCAGGCGATGACCGGTCAGGGCGGGTGGCCGCTCAACGCTTTCCTCACGCCCGAGCAGGCACCGTTCTACGTGGGCACGTACTTCCCGCCCGAGCCGCGTCACGGGATGCCGCCGTGGCGGGCGGTGATCGAGGCGGTCTCCGAGGCGTGGGAGCAGCGCTCAGACCGCGTCCGTGAGCAGGGCGCCCAGGTGCTGCGCTCACTCGGCGGCGCGTCCCGGCTGCCCGCGTCCGAGGATCCCATCACCGACGCGATCCTCGCGCAGGCACTGACCACCCTGAAGCGCATGTATGACCCGGTCAACGGAGGCTTCGGGCGCGCCCCCAAGTTTCCGCAGGCGTCGCTGATCGAGTTCCTGCTGGCCCGCGGCGAGCGCGACATCTCGTTGGCCACGCTGCGCGCGATGGCGGCCGGCGGGATCTATGACCAGGTCGGCGGCGGCTTTGCGCGCTACGCCGTCGACGCCACCTGGACGGTGCCCCACTTTGAGAAGATGCTCTATGACAATGCCCTGCTGGCGCGCGCCTACCTGCACGGCTGGCAGGTCTCCGGCGAGGCGCCGCTGCGACGCGTGTGCGAGGAGACGCTGGACTGGGCGCTCCGGGAGATGCGCGGCCCGGAGGGCGGTTTCTGCTCCGCGCTGGACGCCGACTCCGAGGGCGTGGAGGGCAAGTTCTACGTGTGGACGCTCGACGAGCTGCGCGCGGCGCTGGGCGACGAAGGGCTGCTGGAGGAGGCCGTGGCGTTCTTCGGCGCCACCGAGGGCGGCAACTTCGAGGGCACCAATGTGCTCGAGGGCCGCGGACCGGTCCCCGAGCGGCTCGCCGACATCCAGGCGGCGCTGCTCGCCAAGCGGTCCGAGCGCGTGCGCCCTGCTCTGGATGACAAGCGCCTGACCTCGTGGAACGCGTTGATGGTCTCGGCCCTGGCCCAGGCGGGCGCGGCGCTGGACCGCGGCGATTACGTCACCGCGGCGGCGGCGTGCGCCGAGTTTCTGCTGGGCGACATGCGCGACGCGGACGGCCGCCTGCTGCGCACCTGGAAGGACGGTCGGGCGCACATCGACGCCTACCTCGAGGATCACGCCTACCTGCTCGAGGCGCTGGTCACGCTGTATGAGGCGACCTTCGACCCCCGCTGGTACGCGGAGGCGCGGACCATGGCCGACGCGATGATCGAGCGCTTCGCCGACGCGGAGCACGGTGGCTTCTTCACCACCGCCGCCGACCATCGCCAGGGCTTTGCCCGCCAGAAGGACCTCGATGATTCCCCCACCCCCTCGGGCGGCGCCTCGGCGGCCTTCGGCCTGCTGCGCCTGGCCCGGCTCAGCGGCGAGTTTGAGTACGAGCGCCACGCGCTGAATGTGCTGAGGGTGCGCGCGCCGATCGTGGGCGAGCATCCCCACGGCTTCGGCCACATCCTCCAGGCCCTGGCCTTCTACCTGGCCCCGGTGCGCGAGGTGGCGATCGCCGGGGCCGTCGACGATGCGGGCGCCGCGGCGCTGGCGAAGGTCGTCCGCGGCGCGTACCGCCCCCACGTGGTCCTGGCCGGGGG